>DXCY01000027.1 GCA_019115725.1 Candidatus Luteimonas excrementigallinarum | reverse complement strand
CAGGTGGCACGCACGCGATCGATCTAGGCCTGGTCGAAGCGCGGCGAGCGGATCATGTCGGCATACAGCGCCAGCGACTCGTCCAGGTTGGCACGCAGCGCCGACAGCCACGCGTTGCCACCATCCAGGGCAGCCCCAGCGGACAGCTGCGCACCCAGCGATTCAGCGCGCCCGGCAAAGCCCAGCGCGTCCAGTTCACCGGCTCCCTCGTCAAGCATGCCCAGGGTGAAGCTGGAGGTACCCATCGGCCGGCCCTGGTCGGCGCTGTAGCCGCCGCCGAACTCGTAGCTGAACTGCACCACCGGCACATCATGGCGCTCGGCCAGGATCACCGTGGTGCCGTTGGACAGCGTGGCCCGCTGCAGGTCGGGGAACTGCAGTTCGGGAAACTCGGTGGTCTGCGGCACGCCGAGGCTGCGGTCCACCTGGCTTGGCGTGGTGGTGTAACGCGGGTCCGGATCCGGCAGCACGAACGGATCCGGGGTGACCGCCGGGTCCTCCGGCACGATGCTGCGCTCACCCGGCACCACCACCAGCACGTGGTCCCCGGACGACAGCCACTTGCTGCCCGCAGCCTGCACATCGGCGGCGGTGGTCGTGGCGATGCGCTCCTGCGACGTGCGGAAGCAGCCGGGATCGCTCTCCAGCACCGTGCAGCGCGCGAGTACGTCGGCCTTGCCACCGAAGCCGCCAATCCGCTCCACGCCGCGTACGAAGCCCGCACGCAGCACGGTGCGCGCCTGCTCCAGCTCCTGGTCGCTGGGGCCTTCGGCGATGAGCCGCGTCAGCTCCTCATCAATCGCCGCTTCCACCTGCCCGGGCTCCACGCCGTCACGCACGCTGGCGATGATCATGAACTGGCCGCCCAGCTGCGGGCCGCTGGCAAACACCTGCACGTTGTCCACCAGACGATCCTGGTGCAGCAGACGGCGGTCCAGGCGCGAGGAGCGGCTGCCGCCCAGCACCTGGCCCAGCACCCGCAGGTGCTCGATATCGGCCGTGCCGCCCTGGGCCACGTTCCACACCCGGTACACGCGGGTCTGCGGCACGTTGTCCTCGAAGGTGGCGCGGGTGCTTTCAGTGCGCTTGGCCGGGTCCACTTCCGGCTGGGACATGGTCGGTCCGGCGGGAATATGGCCGAAGTAGCGGGTCACCTTCTCCCGGGCGGTCTCCACGTCGATGTCACCGGCCAGCACCAGCACCGCGTTGTTGGGGCCGTACCAGGCGTGGAACCACTGGTGCACGTCTTCCAGCGTGGCCGCGTCCAGATCGTTCATCGAGCCGATCACGCTGTGCTGGTAGGGATGGCCGTCGGGGTACATCACCCGGTCGATCACCTCCCAGGCCTGGCCGTAGGGCTGGTTCTGGCTCTGGCGCTTCTCGTTCTGCACCACCCCGCGCTGCTCATCCAGCGCAGCCTGGTCCACCGCGCCCAGCAGGTGGCCCATGCGGTCCGATTCCATCCACAGCGCCATGTCCAGCGCGGTGGTGGGCACGTTCTGGAAGTAATTGGTGCGGTCGGTGTTGGTGGTGCCGTTCATGTCGGTGGCGCCGACCTGCTCGAACGGGGTGAAATATTCGCCGGGATTGTTTTCCGAGCTCTGGAACATCAGGTGTTCGAACAGATGGGCAAAGCCGGTACGGCCCTTCGGCTCGTCCTTGCTGCCCACGTGGTACCAGATGTTGACCGCCACGATCGGCGCCTTGCGGTCGGTGTGCACGATCACCCGCAGCCCGTTGGGCAGGGTGAAGCTGTCATGGGAAATATCCACCGCCGTCGCCGGCGGCGCGTCCTGTGCAGCGGCAGGCTGGGCCGGCAGCATGGCCAGGGCAAGGGCCACCGGCAGCGCCAGCAGCGCAACGCGGCCACGGCGCAGGGTGGAGAGGCTGGAAAGTGTCATCGCAGGTCCTTCGCATTGCACGGTTGTGGTAGCGCGCTATCGTAGCCCCATCGCGCCCCGGGCGAGCGGGCCTGATGCCGGCCCCGCCCGATTGCCCTCCATGCCTGCCCAGGTCATTGCCATGCCGACTCCCCGCCACACCCTCGTGACCGGTGCCAATCGCGGCCTGGGACTGGAATTCACCCGCCAGCTGCTGGTCCGGGGCGACCGGGTGGTGGCCACCTGCCGGCGACCGGGCAAGGCCACCGCGCTGAACCGGCTGGCCGGGGAGCATCCCGGCCGCCTGCACGTGCTGCCGCTGGAGGTGGCCGAACCGGCCTCCCACGCCGAGCTGGTGTGCGAACTACCCCTGGTGCTGGGTGCGGACGGACGGCTGGACCTGGTGCTCAACAACGCCGGCGTGCTGCACTCAGGCGAACGCTTCGGCAGCGTCGGCGCCGCCCATCTTGAAGACAGCTTCCGCACTAACGCATCGGGTCCGTTCCTGCTCACCCAGGCGCTGGCGCCGCTGCTGGCCGACGGCGCGCGGGTGGCCAACCTGTCCTCGCGCCTGGGCTCGATCGGCACCACCGCGCGCTTCGGCACGCCCAGCTACAACATCAGCAAGGCGGCGCTGAACATGGCCACGGTGCTGCTGGCCCAGGCGCTGGCGGACCGCGGGATCGTGGTGGTGGCCTTCAGCCCCGGCTGGGTGCGCACGGACATGGGCGGCAGCGACGCCGATGTGGCGCCGGAAGACGCGGTGGGCGGCGTGCTGCGGCAGGTGGATGCACTGCAGACCGGCGACAGCGGCCGCTTCCTCGGCACCGACGGCGCCGCCATTCCCTGGTAACCGCGGCGGCCCGGATCCACAGGGGCGGACCGCCGCACGGGGATTACTTGGCGATGCTGAACGCGTCCATCAGCGTGCCGTCAATGTCGTAGGAGCGGTACTCCAGCTTGCCGCCGTCGATATCGATCACCTGGTAGGTGGCGATATCGGTGAAACGCTTGGCCACGTAGGGCGCATCGGTCTGCTCGTACATCTTGGTGCCGGCCACCGACATGATGTACACCGGCCCCTCGGCCGGCGACCCCACCACTTCGTCGCCGCGCATCGGATAGGTGCGCAGGTAGGCATGGTCATCGCCTTGCAGCGCCAGGTCCACGCCGTGCTTTTCGAACACCGGAGCCCACGCCGCCTTCTGCTCCGGCTGGCCGCGGTCGCCGGGGCGCGGCGAGTACAGCGGGTGGTGATAGACCACGAACTTCCAGGTCGCATCCGACGCGCCCAGGGTGGCATCCAGCCATTCCACCTGCGACTCCGGCTCCAGGTTGGAGTCCAGCACCACGAACAGGGCGTTGCCGTATTCCATCGCATACACGCGCTCGGGCTCGATGCCCTCGGGACCGTTGCGCGGCAGATCGAATTGATCCACGTACAGCTCCGCCCGGCCCTGATCGACCTCGTGGTTGCCGATCACCGGCACCAGCGGCCGATTGTCGAACACCCCGCGGGCGTTTTCGAAGAACAGGTCCCAGTCGTCACGCCGCTCGCCCCAGTTCACCAGGTCGCCGGCCATGACGTGGAAAGCGGCCTGCGGATACTGCGCGTGGGCGGTGCGTACCAGCTCGCCCCAGGTGTCCAGGCCCACCTGGGCATCGCCCATGTAGATGAAGGAGAACGCCTCGCCCGCCGCCGGGCCGGTGGTGAACCCGCGCTCCTCGCCCCAGCGCTCGCCGTCGCCGATGGCGTAGCGGTAGCTGGTACCGGGCTCGAGGCCGGTGAGCGCCACGGTATGGCGCATGGCCTTCGGGTCGTTGGCCACGTCGGGCGTGTGCAGCTCCACGCTGTCCGCAGTCACCACCACCGCCTCGCCACCCTCGACCGCGTAGCGCAGCTGCGTCTGCGCGCTGCCCGGGGCGGTGCGCCACTGGATCGACTGGCTGGTGGCCGTGTCATCCGCCCAGGTCAGCACCACGTGGTCGGCATCGGTGCCGGCCGGATACGGGGTGGCGCGGAAGTAGCCCACCAGCGCTGATTCGTCTTCGCGCTTTTCCAGGGTCTGCAACAGTGGCAGGCCGGCCAGCGCCGGGTCGATCGCGTCCAGCTCGTCGGTGTCATCGGTGAACACGCGCGCATCCACCGTCGCGGTGGCCACGCCCATGGTGTCCGGCCACGGCGCGGAGATCTGCGGCTGCGGTCCGCCATCCGCCGACGGCCCGACCACCACGAAATAGGGCTTCACCCCGGTTTCCAGCGAAGGCACGCCCAGCGCCACCTCACCGGCCGGCACCTGCCGGCTCCAGCCGCGGAAGTCGTCATCGCCGTCCACCAGCGCATCCTGGCCGCTGGGCACGAAGCCCTGCTCGGCCAGCCAGAACGGCGCGATGTCCGAGTCGGGCGAGAGCAGCACATGCACCGTTGCCGGGGCATCGACGGTAAAGCGCAGGAACCCGGTCGACAGCACCGCACGCTCGCCGTCGCTGGCCAGCGCCAGCGCCTGGTCGGGGGTCAGCGCCTCCAGCGCATCGGGGGAAACCTGTTCGATGATCCGCGTGCGCAGCGCGTCCACCACGTCGGCCAGGCCGGTTGCGACCGGCGCCTGGGCCTCCGCCACCGGGGCCGGCGCCGCGGAGTCCGTCGCTCCCGAGCAGGCCGTCAGCAGGGCCAGGGCGAGCGTGCCCGGGATGAGCACATGCAGCGCAGTTCGAATCGCCATTGCAGGTTTCCACTTGAAGTAGCGGGCCATATTGCTGCAGGACGATGACAGCTGGCGGTCCGCAATATGTCTGTTTCGTTGCACGGCCCGGGCGGAAGGGTCGCGGCGGGCGATAATCGGCCGATGTTCGACATCATCCTCCACCAGCCGCAGATCCCGCCCAACACCGGCAACGTGATCCGCCTGTGCGCCAACATGGGCGCGCGGCTGCACCTGGTGGAGCCGCTGGGATTCAGCCTCGATGACCGCCAGCTGCGCCGCGCCGGGCTCGACTACCACGAGTACGCGCCGGTGAAGACCCATGCCTCGCTGGAGGCCGCGCTGGCCGCCATCGCGCCGGCCCGCCTGTTCGCCCTCAGCACCCGCGGCAGCGTGGCCTACGACCAGCCGCGCTACGGCCAGGGCGACGCCTTTCTGTTCGGCTGCGAAACCAGCGGCCTGCCGCAGCCGGTGCTGGACGCCGTCCCCGACGGCCAGCGCCTGCGCCTGCCCATGTGCCCCGGCAACCGCAGCCTGAACCTGTCCAACGCCGTCGCGGTGGTGGCGTTCGAAGCCTGGCGCCAGCTCGGCCACCCCGGCGGCAGCTGACGGGCGTTGGCCAGGTCACTGCCCGGCGGCTGCCGCCGGGCGCTTTCCAACCGACACGAGCCGACCTGAACCTGCACAAAAGCTTTCTGTACTCCCGGGTTCACTATTCAGGCGACGTTTGCCCGCGCGTCTGCAGAATGCATCCCATCGGCCCGGGCGGCCGTGGTGCCTTCAGCACATGAACGCACTCCTCCCCTCCCCCTGCCGCCCGGGCCGACCCTACAAATAATCAGAAACACAACATCAGCACCACGCAGAGAAAGGATCTCCCCCGATGAAACAGTCCCTGCTCGCCCTTGGCCTGGCTGCCGCCCTTCCCTTCGCAGCCGCCCACGCCGCCGAAGGCGTCTCGTACAACTACGTCGAAGGCGGCTACACGACCACCAACGCCGACCTGGATGCCGACGGCTTCGGCGTCAACGCCTCGGTGGCCGTACACCCGAACTTCCATCTCTTCGGCGCCTACATGAACCAGGAAATCGACCACTCCAACGTCGATTTCGACCAGTGGCGCCTGGGCGTGGGCTACAACCACGAGATCTCCCGCAACGCCGACCTGGTGACCCGACTGGCCTATGAGAAGTTCGACGCCGGTCGCGGCTTCGACTACGACGGCTACAGCGTTGAAGTCGGCCTGCGCGGCGCCCTGGCCCCGAACTTCGAGGGCCACGCCATGGTGGGTTACGAAGACTACGGCAGCCAGTTCGACGACGATTTCTACGGCCGCCTCGGCGCCGTGGTGAAGTTCAACCCCAACTGGGGCCTGTCCGGCGACGTCAAGTTCGTCAGCGGCGACACCCAGTGGTTCATCGGGCCGCGCTTCACCTGGTAAGCAGACGCCAGGCAGCGACCCGGTTCAAACCGGTTTCACCGCAAGACCCGCAAACCGTCTCTCTCCCCCCCGGAATGCGATCCACCCCGACCGGCAACGGTCGGGGTTTTTTTTGGGTTTTTCTCCCGTTCAAGGGAAAGCGGGTGCTGGAGGCACCGGGTGGGGGTGCCCTTCAGGCTCCATGTCCCCCGGCGTCGGCCTGCGGCCGCCACCTCCTCCTTTACTTACGCCTGAAGGGCACCCCCACCCGGC
>DXCY01000274.1 GCA_019115725.1 Candidatus Luteimonas excrementigallinarum | reverse complement strand
CCATGCGCAGCTGGTCGCACGTGCTGCCGGCCGGCGGCAAGCGGCAGGCACTGGACCAGATTGCCCAGCTGGCCGGCAACCACGACATCGTCGGCCTGCAGGAGAGTGATCCCGGCAGCTGGCGCTCCGGTTTCACCAACCAGACCCATTACCTGGCCGAGCGCGGCGGGTTCGATTACTGGACCCACCAGCCCAACCGCAACGTGGCCAACGTGGCCTCCAGCGCCAATGCCCTGCTCAGCCGGCTTGAGCCGATCGAAGTGCTCGATCATCCGCTGCCCGGCCGGGTCCGCGGACGCGGCCTGCTGCTGGCCCGCTTTGGCGAAGGCGACAGTGGCCTGACGGTGGCCGTGGCCCACCTCTCGCTCGGCGCGCAGTCGCGGCGCGCGCAGCTGGGCTATATCGCCGAACTGCTCAGCGACTATCCGAACGCGGTGCTGATGGGTGATTTCAACTGCACCCCGGACCGTCCGGAAATGTCGGTGCTTTACCGCCACACCTCGCTGCAGCCGCCGGAAGGCAACATCCACACCTTCCCCAGCTGGCGCCCGCAGCGGGCCATCGACCACGTGCTGATCACCAACAGCCTGTCCACCAGCAACATGCGCGCACTGCCCGCGGCGCTGTCGGACCACCTGGCCCTGTCGGTGGAACTGGACGTGCCCGAAGAGGCCCTGCGCACCGCCGGCTGAGCCCGCCCGGTCCGCCCCTGCGCCCGCCGCAACGGGCGCGCTATCGCCGGCTCACCACAGCGCCATCGCAATGCCCACCAGCGCCATGAACGCGGCGAACGCGCGCTTGAGCGCCGCGCCGCTGATCGCGTGGGCCAGGCGCGTGCCCAGCGGCGCGGTCAGGATCGAGGCCACCGCCACGCCCACCGCCGCCGGCAGGTACACGTATCCCAGCGCATATTCGGGCAGCGCCCCGGCCGGGGCCTGCACCGCGTAGCCGACGGCGCTGGCCAGGCCGATGAAGATACCGCAGGCCGCCGCCGTACCCACCGCGCGCACCGGCACCACGCCCAGCCAGGTCAGCAGCGGCACGGTCATGCTGCCGCCGCCGATGCCAACCACGGCCGAGAGCGCACCAATCCCACCCCCGGCGGCGGTCAATCCCACACCGCGCGGGATCACCGCCTCCGCGCTGGCTGCGGGCCCGCGCGAGAACACCATCTGCGCGGCGATCAGCAGGCAGTAACCGGCCACGCACCACTTCAGCACCGCCCCGTCCAGGCCGATCGCAAAGCGGCTGCCCAGCCAGGCGCCCAGCAGCATGCCCGGCACCAGCCACGCCACGCTGGCCCACAGCACGCTGCCGCGCCGGTGGTGGGCCCGGGTGGAGGAAATCCCGGTCAGTACGATGCTGCCCAGCGAACTGGCCAGGGCCGCGTGCATGGCCGCCTCCTTCGGCACCCCGTACTGGGGCAGAAGCCAGGCCAGCGAGGCCACCAGTACCAGGCCGCCGCCAATGCCGAGCAGGCCGGCCAGCACCCCCACCAGCGCACCCAGCGCAAGAAAAATCAGCAGCAGCGTCAGCATTCCGGCTCCAGGCAAAAAGACGGGCCCGCAGCGGGGCCGCGGGCCGGCGACAAGGGTAACCCGCAGCCAACGCCCTCGCCGGTCGCGGCCGGGCTTCATCCGGCCTTCGCTATAGTCTCCAGCGCACCGAGCCAGCCTGATGCCCCCATGAAAACACTCCTGTTCACCGCCACCCTGGCCCTGGCCGCCCTGCCCGGCGCGGCGGCCGCCCAGTCCGATACCGTGCAGCTGCGCAGCGCGCTGGAATCCGCCGCACGCGGCCAGCCCGCACCCGCGCACATGGCTTCGCACCCGGCCTACGGCTGGGTGGAATTCGCATCGCTGCGGCGCAACCTGGACTCCCTGCCGCTGGGTCAGGCCCAGTCGTTCATGGAGCGCAATGCCGGCCAGGCGGTGGCGGAACTGTTCCGCGAGGAGTACCTGCGCGCCCTGCACAAGCGTCAGGACTGGGCCGGCATCCGCGCGGTCTGGTCGCCCGCGATCACCAATACACGGCTGCGCTGCATCGAACTGGACGCCCGCCAGCGCCTGGGCGCGGCCGACGCCCCCTGGGACCAGGCAGTGCAGGAAATCTGGCGCTCCAGCGGCGCCTCGCTGCCGGACGAGTGCGATGCGCCCTTCGCGGCGCTGGACGCGCGCGGTGCGCTGACCCCGGCACTGCGCTGGGAGCGCCTGGAGCTGGCCGCTGCCGAATGGAACCCCGGGGTGATGCGGGTCGCCGCACGCGGCCTGCCGGCTGAAGAACGCGCCCTGGCCGAAGACTACGCGGCCTTCGTGCAGGCCCCGCACGAGCGCGCCCTGGGCTGGCCGAAGACCGCGCGCAGCCGCCTGGTGGCATCGCACGGGCTGGCCCAGCTGGGCCGCAACGACCCGGATGCCGCCGAAGCCGCCCTGCCCCGCTACGCCCAGGCGCTGGACTTTGACGAGGAAGCCAACGGCCGCGTGCAGCACCAGATCGCGCTGTGGACGGTGGCCTCCTATCTGCCCGGCTCGGCCCGGCGCCTGAACCTGGTGCCCGAATCGGCCTACGACAGCCGCCTGCACGAATGGCGCGTGCGCGAGGCCATCACCCGCTCCGACTGGCGTGCCGCGCTGGAGGCGATCGCGCGGATGGGCGACGAGCAGCGCACCGATTCCCGCTGGACCTATTTCGCCGGCCGCATGCACGAGCTGCTGGGCGATCAGCCACAGGCCCAGGCGCTGTATGCGCAGGCCGCCACCGATGCCACCTTCCACGGCTTCCTCGCCGCCGACCGCCTGCAGCAGCCCTATGCGCTGTGCCCGCTGCCCACCCCGGGCGACGCCTCGGCCCGCGCGCGGGTGGCCAACCACCCGGCGATGGTGCGGTCGATGGCCCTGTTCCGCGCCGACCGGCCCGGCTGGGCGACCCGCGAATGGAGCCATGCGCTGACGGAATTCACCGACGAGCAGCGCCAGATCGCGGTCAAGGTGGCCCAGGACAACGGCTGGTTCGACCGCGCGGTATTCGGCCTCGGCCGCCAGCCCGATGAAACCCGGCTGTACGAGCTGCGCTTCCCCCTGCACTACGACGATGTGATCCGCGCCGAGTCCGCCCGCAACGGACTGGATCCGGCCTGGGTGGCGGCCAAGATCCGCGCCGAAAGCACCTTCAACCCCAACGCCCGCTCGCCGGCCGATGCCCGCGGCCTGATGCAGGTACTGCCCAGCACCGGCGCCGCGGTGGCCCGCCGCCTGGGCCTGTCCTGGAGCGGCGGCAGCAGCCTCTACGATCCGGTCACCAACATCCGTATCGGCACCGCATACATGGCCCAGCGCCGCGACCAGTACGGCTTTCCCTACATCGCCTCGGCGGCCTACAACGCCGGCCCCACGCCGACCGCACGCTGGCAGGCCCAGCGCGGCGGCATGGATCCGGACCTGTGGATCGAGACCATCAGCTACCGCGAAACCCGCGAGTACGTGGCCCGAGTGATGGCCTTCAGCGTGATCTACGACTGGCGCCTCAACGGCGCGGCGGTGCCGATCAGCGACCGCATGCAGGGGCGGATCGGCGCGCCAAGCCGGGCCTTCGCCTGTCCCGCCTCCGGGGCATAGGAGCGCGCCATGTGCGCGCAGCCGCATGACCCCGGGCATCATGGCCGCATGAAGATCTACCTCGTTGGCGGCGCCGTGCGCGACCGCCTGCTCGGCCTGCCGGCCGGCGATCGCGACTTCGTCGTTGTGGGCGAAACTCCGGAATCGATGGCTGCCGCCGGCTTCCGCCCGGTGGGCCGCGACTTCCCGGTGTTTCTGCATCCCGATAGCGGCGAAGAACATGCGCTGGCCCGCACTGAGCGCAAGACCGCGCCCGGCTACCGCGGCTTCGTGGTCCACGCCGATCCGTCGGTGACCCTTGAGCAGGATCTGGAGCGGCGCGACTTCACCATCAACGCCATCGCCGAGACCCCCGACGGCACGCTGGTGGATCCGTTCGACGGCCAGCGCGATATTGAGCAGCGGGTGCTGCGCCACGTGGGCCCGGCCTTTATCGAGGATCCGCTGCGGGTGCTGCGCGCGGCCCGCTTCATGGCCCGGTTCGCGCCGCTCGGATTCAGCGTGGCGCCGGAGACGCTGGAACTGATGCGCACGATGGCCGCCAGCGGTGAGCTGGACGCACTGGTGCCCGAGCGCATCTGGCAGGAACTGGCCAAGGCGCTGGCGGCCCCGCGCCCCTCGGCGTTCCTGCAGACCCTGCGCCAGGCCCACGGGCTGGCCGCGATCCTGCCCGAGGTCGACGCCCTGTACGGAGTGCCGCAGCGCGCGGAATATCACCCCGAGATCGATACCGGCATCCACCAGGAGCTGGTCAGCGACATGGCGGCGCAGCTGGCGCCGGGCGATGGGGTGATCGGCTTCGCCGCGCTCACCCACGACCTGGGCAAGGCACTGACGCCGGAATCAAAATGGCCGCGCCACATCGGCCACGAGCAGGCCGGGCTGAAGCCGCTGGAGGGGCTGTGCGAACGGCTGAAGGTGCCCAACGCGCATCGCGAACTGGCCCGCATGGCCTGTCGCGAGCACCTCAACGTGCACCGTACGCTGGAGCTGCGCGACGCCACCGTGCATGACCTGCTGGCCCGCTGCGACGCCTTCCGCAAGCCGGAGCGCATTGAAGCGCTGGTGACGGTGTGCGAGGCCGACCGCCGCGGGCGGCTCGGATTCGAGGATGCCGCCTATCCGCAGGGCGCCGAACTCATGCGCCTGCACGCCGCCGCCCTGGCCGTCAGCGCCCGCGACGCGGTGCGCGAAGGCATGACCGGCCCCGCCATCGGCCGCGCCCTGCGCAAGGCCCGCATCGACGCCATCGCCACCACCCGCTCCACTCCGTAGGGTCGGGCCGTAGGGCCGCGCCGCAGGAGCGCGCCGGTCAGGCGACGCCGGGATCGGGCGCGCTGCAGCGCTCGAGGATCGGCAGCAGCGGCGCAAGCTCCGGATAGCCACCGGCCACCTCAAACAGGTAGGCCATGAACCGCGGCGCATCCGCCACGTACTTCGGCTTGCCATCGCGGTAGTTCAGCCGGGCGAAGATGCCCAGCACCTTCAGGTGGCGCTGCACGCCGAGCAGATCGGCATCGCGGCGGAAGCGGGCTTCATCCGGCACCGGCACCCCGGCCGCCACCGCCCGCGCGTGGTAGCGGCCCAGCCACGCGTGCACCCGCTCCGGCGCCCAGCTGTGGAACGCATCGCGCACCAGGCACACCGGGTCGTAGGCCACCGGGCCACGCACCGCATCCTGGAAATCCAGCACCGCCAGCCCGCCCTCCACCGGCATCAGGTTGCGCGGCATGTAGTCGCGGTGCACGAACACCTGCGGCTGCGCCAGCGCCAATTCAATCAGCACCGCCTGCACCTGGCGCAGGCCCTCGCGCTCCCCGGCGCCCAGCTCCACGCCCAGGTGGCGGCCCAGATACCACTCGTCGAACAGGTCCAGCTCGCGCTGCAGCATCGCCGCGTCGTAGGCCGGCAGACCGGGCGGGCAGTCCAGCGCCTGCAGCTTCAACAGCTGGTCGATGGCGGCATCGAACGTGGCTTCCGGATCCAGCCGGTCCCTGGCCTGCAGCCAGGTCTCGGCGCCCAGGTCCTCCATCAGCAGGAAGCCGGCCTCCTCGTCACGCGCCAGCACCCGCGGCACGCGCACCCCGCCCGCATCCAGCAGCGCGTGCATGCGCAGCCACGGCCGCACGTCTTCCAGCGCCGGCGGCGAATCCATGACGATCCACGATCCGCCTGCCGTCTGCGCGCGCCAATAGGTACGAAAGCCCGCATCGGCCGAAGCCCGCTCAAGCGCCAGCGCCGGATCACCACTGGCGCTGCGCGCCCAGGCCAGGCGCACGGCCGCACGCGCCGCCTCCGGCGCCCGGGCGGCCAGCGAGATTACGGTCATGTTGGATTCCGGGTCAGGGTCATCGCGGCAGATTAGCAATTCCCCCCGCCAAAAGTCCGCTCCTACGGGCGGGATCCATCCAGTCGCAGCAGGAGATCACGCAGCGGCGTCACCCGGGTGGCCAGGCCGGCGATCACGCCCAGCGTGTTGGCCAGCGCATCGGCGCGCTCCATCTGCCGGGTGTCGGTCAGCGCACCCTGGGCCCATTCCAGCCCGATCCCCATCAGCACCAGGCCCAGCCCCGCGCCCAGCAGCGCCGGCCAGCGCGCATACAGCTGCACCGCGGCCGCGGCCAGCACCCCGTAGGCCAGGAAATGCCCGATCTTGTCGCCGCCCTCCACCGGCGGCATCGGCGGCGGCGGGGCCAGCGACACCACCACCACCGCGGCGATCGCCACGCACCACAGGCCGCTCCACAGCCGCGGCCGGCGGAACGGTTTCAGCGACCGCCCGGGACGCCATCGGCTCACAGCCGGTGGCTCAGGTCACCGGCCAGGAACGCATGGCTGAAATCCACCCCGCGCTCGAACCCCATCGCCTGGAAGCCCTCACCCATGCCATCGGGCAGGGTCAGCTGCTTCACCTGCTGGCGCAGCGTATACAGCGCGGCCTCGTCCGCCGCCTCGGCCTCGTGCGCGGCCAGCCGCTCCGGCAGCCGGTTGCCGATCAGGAACGCGGCCTGGTTGCAGTAGCCGGAGAACTCGAAGCCCGCGCCCGTACCCGCCTCCACCAGCGCGGTGAAATCCACCGACGCGGTCAGGTCCTGCAGGCCGGGATGGGCAAACACGTTGCCGCTCACCTGGTGGCGATGGAACGCGCGCAGGGTGCCGTCATCGCGCTCGGGCAGGTAGTACTCGCGGCGGGCAAAGCCGTAATCGACAAACAGCATCACTCCGTTGCGCAGCCCGCCGGCCACGGCCTGGATCCAGTACGGCAGCTGCGGCAGCAGCTCGGAGCGGTAGCCGTCAGCAAACGGCACATCCAGCTGGCTTTCCACGTGGCGCACGGCCGCGGTCAGCAGGGCATCGGCCGGTCGCTCGGTGCGGATGAACGCGCCGTCTTCGCCGATTGCCACGTGCTCCTCGTACACCTCGCCGCCGCGCACGCAGAAGCGCGGCGTGGGCAGCGCGTCGAGCACCTCGTTGGCAAACAGCACGCCGTCCCAGGTGTCCTCCGGCGGTCCGTCCAGCCAGTGCACGCGCTGGAACACCTCCGGCGCCAGCCGCTCCTGCAGGTAGGCCCGTTGGCGCTCGCGCAGGTCCGCGCTGGGCTCAAGGATCGCGTAACGCGCGGGCAGCGCCTGCAACGCAGCCAGGTGACCGAGCGCATCCGCCGCGAACCGGCCGCTGCCACCTCCCAGCTCCACCATCTGCGCCTCCGGCCCCAGCCGGGCCAGCACCGGCGCCACCGCCTCGGCCACGCACTCGGCAAACAGCGGCCCGATCTCCGGCGCGGTGATGAAGTCACCCGCACGCCCGAACTTGGTGGCCCCGGCGCTGTAGTACCCCAGCCCCGGCGCGTACAGCGCCAGCTCCATGAAGCGCCAGAACGGAATGGCGCCATCGGCCGCCTGGATCTGCTCGCGGATCAGCGTGGCAAGGCGGTCGCTGTGGGCCAGCGCGGCGGCATCGGCGGCGGTGTGGGTCATCTCGGTTCCTGCGGGGGCGGCCGGCCAGTTTACGAAACCCGCCCGGCCGGGGCAGCGCCGGGGGTCGACTAAGATGGACGCCCCGCACCGGAGCACGCCATGCAAGCAGACCGTCCCGTGGCCCTGGTCACCGGCGCCGCCAAGCGCATCGGCGCCGAAATCGCCCGCCGCCTGCACAGCGAGGGCTACAACCTCGCCCTGCACTACCGCAGCTCGCGCGCCGAAATGGATGCGCTGGTGGCCGCGCTTGAGGCCGACCGCGCCGACAGCGTGATCGCCCTGCAGGCCGACCTGGCCGAGTTCGACCGGCTGCCCGAACTGGTGGCCCACACCGTCGGCCGCTGGGGGCGCCTGGACGCGCTGGTCAACAACGCTTCGGCCTATTACGCCACCCCCATCGGCGAGGCCACGCCCGACCAGTGGGACGAGCTGTTCGCCAGCAACGCGCGCGCGCCGTTCTTCCTCGCCCAGGCCGCGGCCCCGCACCTGGCGCGCAACGGCGGCGCAATCGTCAACATCATCGATATCTACGCCGAGCGCCCGCTGCGCGGCCACACCGTGTACTGCATGGCCAAGGCCGCGCTGGCCATGGCCACCCGGTCGCTGGCGCTGGAGCTCGGCCCCGAAGTGCGGGTGAATGGCGTGGCGCCAGGCAACATCCTGTGGTCGGAGAATCCGGTCAAGGCCGAGACCCTGGACACCGTGCGCGAGCGCACGGCCCTGCAGCGCCAGGGCCAGCCCGACGACATTGCCGAAGCGGTGCACTGGCTGCTGCGTGGCAACGCCTATGTCACCGGCCAGATTCTTCCGGTGGACGGTGGGCGCACGCTGTCGATCTGAAGCGGGTGTGCGGGACGTCGGGGGCATAGCCCCGACCTGCAGGGGCATGCGCTCGTAGGTCGGCCCTATGCGGCCGACGCAGGGAACAGGACAGCACCCGGTGTCGGGGGCGTAGCCCCGACCTACGGGAGGGTGATGCCCGCCTCTTCCAGCAGGGCCACCACGTGGGGGCGGCGGTGTTCGGTCTTCTGCGCGGCGTGCGGGTCCAGCTGCCAGCCGGCGCCGTCAGGGTCGCAGGCCAGCAGATCGATATCGATCGGTACTCCAGCGCTGTCCTCGGCGCGGCCAATGCCGCGCTCGATCCGCTGCAGCGCCTCCACCAGCGCGGCGCGTGCCAGCGCGCTGTCCAGCCGCGCCAGCCGGTTGGTGAACCAGCGGTCCGCCCCGTCATCATCAGGGCTGCGGCGTGGCGCGGTCAGTGCCTGCACCTGCCCCAGTCCGGCCAGCGCCTCCATCGCAGCAGGGATCGGCGCGCCGCCAGCCTCATCGCTGCCCAGCACCAGCAGCCAGCGCAGACTCATCCTCTGCGTCCGCGGGTGATCGATACGCCCACTCCGGCGCAGCCCAGCGCCCGCGCCGCCTCCGGCTTGTGCACCCGGATACGCAGCTCGCGGGCCTGCGGAAATTGCGCCAGCACCCGCGCCGCCAGGCTTTCCAGCAGCGTCTCCAGCAGCTGGTCGCGGCGCGTCGCCACGTGGGCCCGCACCGCCTCGCACACGGCGGCGTAATCCAGCGCATCGGCCACATCGTCACTGGCCGCCGGCGTGCGGTTGTCGAACGCCAGCGTCAGGTCGAACAGCAGCGGCTGCGTGCCCTCGCGCTCGTGGGCATACACGCCCACCAGGGCATCTACACGCAGACCTTCAATGTGGATGGTGTCCATGGCGGGCGGCACGCTGACGGGGTCGGCAAGCGTAACGCGTTCAGTCCGCCGCCGGTCGCGGTCCTTCGCCACCGCCGCGCTGGTCGGCTCGCTGATCGTGCAGGCGCACATCGATCGGCGCATCCGAGGTGCGCTGGAAGACGCGCAGCCCGAACTCCGGCAGGATCGCCAGCAGGTGGTCGAAGATGTCCGACTGGATCGCCTCGTAGTACACCCAGCGCACGTCGTTGGTGAAGCAGTACAGCTCCAGCGGGATCCCGGCCTCGGTCGGCTGCAGCTGGCGCACCATGCTGGTCATCCCGCGATGGATGCCCGGATGCTTGGCCAGGTACTGTTCCACATACACGCGGAAGGTGCCCAGGTTGGTGACCCGGCGGTGGTTGACCGCCGCGGTGCCGCCGCGCCCGGCCAGCTCCGCGTTCCACTCCGTCAACTCCTGCTCCTTCCCGCGCAGGTATTCGTCGAGCAGCATGAAACTGTGCAGGTTTTCGATCTGCTCCGGCTCCAGGAAGCGCACGCTGCCCTGGTCGATGTACAGCGAACGCTTGATCCGCCGCCCGCCCGACTCGGTCATCCCGCGCCAGTTCTTGAACGCGTGGCTGATCAGGTTCTTGGTCGGCACCGTGGTGATGGTCTTGTCCCAGTTCTGCACGGTGACCGTGTGCAGGGCGATATCGATCACGTCGCCGTCGGCGTTCTGGCTGGGCATTTCGATCCAGTCGCCGATGCGCACGCGCCCGTCGCCGCTGATCTGCAGACTGGCAGCAAACGACAGGATCGTGTCCTGGAACACCAGCATCAGCACCGCACTGGCCGCACCCAGACCGGTCAGCACGTGCAGCGGCTTGACCCCCGCCAGGATCGCCACCGCCGTCAGGGCCGCCAGCGCGAACAGCAGGATCTTGGCTACCTGCAGGTAGCCCTTGATCGGCTTGTTGTGGGCATCGGGCCGGCGCTCGTAGATCTCGTTGATGTGGTCGAACAAGTGGCTGATCGCCAGCACCACGGTGAACACGATGAACACGTTGGCCAGGTTGTGCACCACCAGCGCCACCGCCTCCGGCAGCCCCGGCACCAGCACGATGCCGGCCGAGATCACCAGCGCCGGCACCACGTTGGCCAGCCGCGGGATTGCCTTGATCTGCACCGCCGGCGAGCTGTTGTCACCGCGCAGCCCGGGCAGCATGCCGAGCACGCGGCGCAGGCCGCGCAGCAGGATCTTCTTGGTGACGAAATTGGCCAGCCACGCCAGCAGCAGCAGCGCTGCCAGCATCAGCAAGGTGTAGGCCCAGGGCCAGGGGGAAAGCGCTTCCTGCAGCGGTTGCAGCCGTTCTTGCATGTCGGCTCCGGAAATTTTCGAAGGGGAGGGGGGAGCAAGCCCGCCGGCGCCGTCAGCGGCCGCCTGCCAGGCGCACGCTGCGCCCGACCCGGGGTTGCGGGCCCAATCCTAACGAATCCTGCTGAAGCGGGTGTGTCGAAGCGGCCTGCCGGCCAGCCTGCTCAGGCCGCCGGCTCCAGCGCCGGCAGCGTGGCCATGTCCCAGCGCGGCCGCACCTGCGGTTCGGCGCCATCGCGCTGCCCCGCCGCCAGCCGCAGCGCACCGGCGAAGGCGATCATCGCGCCGTTGTCGGTACACAGCTCCGGCCGCGGGAAACACGCCCGGCCACCGCGCGCGGCGGCCATCTCCATCAGCTGCGCGCGCAGGCGCCGGTTCGCACCCACCCCGCCGGCCACCACCAGCACGTTGCTGCCGGTCTCTTCCAGCGCGCGCCTGCACTTGATCGCCAGCGTATCGACCACCGCATCCTCGAAGCCGCGGGCGATGTCGGCCCGGGTCTGGTCGCTCTGGTCGCTGTCCTTCCAGGCCAGCAGCACCTGGGTCTTGAGCCCGCTGAAGCTGAAATCCAGCCCCGGACG
>DXCY01000273.1 GCA_019115725.1 Candidatus Luteimonas excrementigallinarum | reverse complement strand
GCTTTGGGCGCAGCGTTGATTGCACCAGGGTCGGGCGTGCTGACCCACTGCAATACGGGCTCCCTGGCCACCGCGGGGTTCGGCACTGCCCTCGGCGTGATCCGCGCGGGCGTGGCCCAGGGTCGGGTGGGGCGCGTGTTTGCCGGTGAGACCCGGCCGTGGATGCAGGGCGCGCGCCTGACCGTGTGGGAGCTGCAGCAGGACGGTATCGACGCGACCCTGATCGCCGATGCGGCCGCCTCGCACCTGATGAAGGACGGTGCGGTGGAATGGGTGGTGGTGGGCGCGGACCGGATCTGCGCCAACGGCGACGTGGCCAACAAGATCGGTACCTACCAGCTGGCGATCTCGGCCCGCTATCACGGCAGGAAGGTCATGGTGGTGGCGCCGTCGTCCACGGTGGACATGCAGACGGCGAGTGGTGACCTGATCGAGATCGAGGAGCGTGATCCGGCGGAGCTGCTGGGTGGTGCCGGGGGGCGCACGGTGGCCGAAGGCGTGCAGGCGTGGAATCCGGTGTTCGATGTGACTCCGGCGGAATTGATCGACGCCATCGTGACCGAGAAAGGGATCGTCGAGCACCCCGATGCCGACTCGATGCGCGCCCTGTTCCCGTAGGTCGGGGATACACCCCCGACGCTTACGCTAAGTCATTGTTTTATTGCTGAAAAGGACTGCGTCGAACCCCCGGTTCGTGTTATCATAATCTGTCTTTTTCAATGCGCTTTTCCGCAGTCCGCCACCTGAGCCCCGGCCGATGCCCGGGCATTGCGGCGGACGCCGGCAGCCAGGATGCAAACAGCCTAGATGGTCGATACCACGCAAGAAATCATCCCCGTCAACCTCGAAGACGAAATGCGCCGTAGCTACCTCGATTACGCCATGAGCGTGATCGTGGGCCGGGCGCTTCCAGATGTACGCGATGGCCTGAAGCCCGTGCACCGGCGCGTGCTGTATGCGATGAACGAGCTGGGCGCGCACAGCAACAAGCCCTATTACAAATCGGCGCGAATCGTCGGTGACGTGATCGGTAAATACCATCCGCACGGCGACTTGGCGGTGTACAACACCATGGTGCGCATGGCGCAGCCGTTCTCGCTGCGCTACCTGCAGATCGACGGGCAGGGCAACTTCGGTTCGGTCGACGGCGACTCCGCCGCGGCCATGCGCTACACCGAGGCGCGCATGTCGCGGCTCAGCCACGAACTGCTGGCCGATATCGACAAGGAAACCGTCGATTTCCAACTCAACTACGACGAGAAGGAACTCGAGCCGACGGTACTGCCGGCGCGGGTGCCCAACCTGCTGATCAACGGCTCGGCCGGTATCGCGGTGGGCATGGCCACCAACATCCCGCCGCACAACCTGCCGGAAGTGGTCGATGCCGCGGTCGCGCTGATCGACAACCCCGAGCTTGATATCGACGGGCTGATGGAGCACATCCCCGGGCCGGACTTCCCCACCGGCGGCATCATCAACGGCGTCAGCGGCATCCAGCTGGCGTACCGCACCGGCCGCGGGCGGGTGCGCATCCGCGCCAAGGCCGATATCGAAGTGGCCGACAACGGCCGCGAAGCGATCATCGTCACCGAGATCCCCTACCAGGTGAACAAGGCGCGGCTGATCGAAAAGATCGCCGAGCTGGTGAAGGAAAAGAAGCTCGAAGGCATCAGCGAGCTGCGCGACGAGTCCGACAAGGACGGCATGCGCATCTACATCGAGGTCAAGCGCGGCGATTCGGCCGAGGTTGTGCTGAACAACCTGTACCAGCAGACCCAGATGGAGTCGTTCTTCGGCATCAACATGGTCGCCCTGGTGGATGGGCGCCCGCAGCTGCTGAACCTCAAGCAGATCCTGGAGGCCTTCATCGGCCACCGCCGCGAGGTGGTCACCCGCCGCACCATCTTCGAGCTGCGCAAGGCGCGCGCCCGCGCCCACGTGCTGGAAGGCCTGACCGTTGCGCTGGCCAACATCGACGAGATGATCGAGCTGATCAAGACGTCGGCCAACCCGAACGAAGCGCGCGAACGCATGCTTGGCCGCCGCTGGGAAGCGGGCCTGGTGGCCACGCTGCTGGAAGCGGCCGGATCGGAAGCCTCGCGTCCGGAAGACCTGCCCAGGGGCGTGGGCCTGATCGACGGCAGCTACCAGCTCACCGAGATCCAGGCCCAGCAGATCCTGGACATGCGCCTGCACCGCCTGACCGGACTGGAGCAGGAGCGACTGACCGAGGAATACAGCCAGCTGCTGGAAACCATCCGCGGCCTGATCGAAATCCTCGAGGATCCGGACGTGCTGCTGGACGTGATCCGCACCGAACTGCGCACGGTGAAGGAAGAGTTCGGCGACGAGCGCCGCAGCGAGATCCGCGAGAGCGAGGAGGACCTGGACATCCTCGACCTGATCGCGCCCGAGGACGTGGTGGTGACCCTGTCGCACTCCGGCTATGCCAAGCGCCAGCCGGTGACGTCGTACCGTGCCCAGCGGCGCGGCGGCCGCGGTCGCAACGCGGCCTCGACCAAGGACGAGGATTTCATCGACCAGCTGTGGCTGGTGAACACCCATGACACGCTGCTGACGTTCACCAGCGCCGGGCGCGTGTTCTGGCTGCCGGTGTACCAGCTGCCGGATGCCGGGCCGAACGCGCGCGGCCGCCCGATCGTCAACTGGATCGCGCTGGAAGAAGGCGAGAAGGTACAGGCCGTGGTGCCGGTGCGCGAGTACGCCGAAGACCAGTACGTGTTCTTCTCCACCCGCAACGGCACGGTGAAGAAGACGCCGCTCAAGGAGTTCGAGTTCCGCTTGGCGCGCGGCAAGATCGCGATCAACCTCGACGAGGGCGATGCGCTGGTAAATGCCGACCTCACCGACGGCAGCCGCGACATCATGCTGTTCGCCTCAAACGGCAAGGCAGTGCGCTTCGACGAGGGCGAGGTGCGCGCCATGGGCCGTACCGCCACCGGCGTGCGCGGCATGCGCCTGGCCGAGGGCGAGCACGTGTGCAGCATGATCGTGGTGCAGGCGGAAGGTGATGGCGACATCCTCACTGCCAGCGAGCGCGGCTACGGCAAGCGCACGCCGGTGTCCGAATACCCCTGCAAGGGCCGTGGCATCCAGGGCGTGATCGCCATCCAGACCAGTGAGCGCAACGGCAAGCTGGTGGGCGCGGTGCAGATCGCCGATCACCACGAGGTGCTGCTGATTTCCGATGGCGGCACCCTGGTGCGCACCCGGGCCTCGGAAATCGCCCAGGTGGGCCGCAACACCCAGGGCGTGACCCTGATGCGGCTGGGCAAGGACGAGACCCTGCAGGCCATCGAGCGCATCGATGCTTCGCTGGATGACAACGGCGACGACCTGGACGAGGCCGGTGCTGCTGATGCCGGCGAAGGCCCCGCCACGACCCCGGCGGAAGCCAGCGACGAGCAGGCCGGTGACCAGGCAGAGCCCTCCGGTGAACAGCCCAGCGCCTGATTCTGAGGAAAACGTCCTGAGAGAGTTGCCCTGAGGGACTCATCCGCAGGGAGCCGTCCTGACGGCGCCGTCGTGATTGCACCGTCACTCCTGTACCGACAGGGGTAACGGTGCTTCCCCCGCGTTCCCTATACTCCGGGAAACTGCGGAGGGAATGGCATGCTCGGACGGACGCGCGGCGAATGGATGGGGCAACGGTTGGCCGCGAGGCCCCCGCTTTGGGCACTGCTGGCCTGTCCACTGCTGTTGCTGCTGGCCTGCAGCGGTGATCCCGGCGGCCAGGTGCCGCAACCCAGCGGGGAGGCGATCACGGCCGAACGCGTCGAGGTGGAAGGCTTCGGCCTGGCCCGGGCCTGGGCCGACGACCGCCAGGGCAGCCTGGCGCTGGTGCTGGAGTTCTCGCAGCCGCTGGTGGCCATCCAGGATTTCGATAGCCTGGTGACGGTGGAAGGCGCCGACGGCGCCGATGGCGGGTGGTCGCTGGACGAGGACAACCGCACCCTGCGCTTTCCCAACGCCGAGGCCAATCGCGAATACACCGTGCGCATTGCCGCGGCACTGACCGCGGCGGATGGCACCGAGCTCGGCACTGCCCTTGAGCGCACGATCCACACCGGCGATCTCAAGCCCGTGGCCGGCTTCGCTTCCCAGGGCAGTGTGCTGCCCGCGCGCGGCAGCCGCGGCCTGCCGGTGGTGTCGTTGAACGTGGCCGAGGTGGACGTGGAGTTCCTGCGGGTGCGCGACAGCGCGGTGCCGCAGTTCCTCAACCAGTACCAGCGCGGCGGCCGTCGCGGCAGCTGGGATCTCGAGGCCGACTGGGGCGATCGCACTCCGCTCTCGCGCATGGCCGAGCCGGTGTACGTGAACCGGTTTGTTCTTGGCGGTGAGCGCAACGAGCGCCTGCTCACCTATCTGCCGGTGCAGGAGATCACCGAACTGCAGGAGGCGGGGCTGTATTTCGCGGTGATGAAGCGCGCCGGCGCCTTCGACAGTGAGTTCGAGACCGCGTTCTTCACTGTCAGCGATATCGGCCTGCATGCCCGGGCCTACGAAGACCAGCTGTTCGTGCATACGGCCTCCCTGGAAACCGGTGCCGCCAGCAATGGCGTGGCCCTGCAGGTGCTGGATGGCAAGGGCGAAGTGGTCTACCGCGGGGAGACCGACCGCAACGGCAATGCGGTGTTCGACTATGCGCTCGATGCCGCCCATGTGCTGGTGGCCAGCCGCGGGCGCGATGTTTCCATGCTGCCGTTCAACCAGCCGGCGCTGGACCTGTCCGAGTTCGCGGTGGCCGGGCGCGGCCAGGCCTGGTTCGACGTGTTCGCCTGGTCCGGGCGCGATCTCTATCGCCCGGGGGAAACGGTGCGGGTGTCGGCCCTGCTGCGCGACCATGACGGGCGTCCGGTGCAGGCCGGGGAGGGAGATGGCCAGTCGGCCACTTCCCAGCCGCTGTTCATCCGGTTGAAACAGCCGGATGGCCGCACCTTCTTCGAAACCCGCCTGGAGCCCGGCCCGCAGGGCTACTACCGCCTGGAGCGCGAGGTGCCCGCCGATGCGCCCACCGGACGCTGGCAGGTGGAATTCCGCACTGATCCGGGCAGCCGCGAGGCGGTGCAGGGCATGCAGCTGCGGATTGAGGAGTTCCTGCCGGAGCGGATGAAGCTGGAGCTGGCCAGCGCCGCGCCACGCCTGGCGCCGGGCGAGCCGCTGCGCCTGGAAGTGGAGGGGGCGTACCTGTACGGCGCGCCGGCCGCGGGTAACCGCTTCACCGCCACGCTGGCGGTGGCGGTCGAGCGCTACCCGGTGGAGGTGCTGCCCGATCATTTCTTCGGCGATCCCACCCTGGAATTGCCGCGCGACGCCCGCGATGTGATCGATGCCGAGCTGGATGGCTCCGGGCGCTTGGCGCAGGACATTCCCCTGCCGGAAGAGGCCCGCCCGGTGACGCCAATCGCCGCGGTGGTGACCGGCAGCCTGTATGAAAGCGGCGGACGCAGCGTCAACCGCAGCCTGAAGCGCGTGCTGTGGCCGGCGGATGCGCTGGTGGGCGTGCGGCCGCTGTTTGATCCGGACGAGGGGGCCGCAGCCAACGCCCGTGCGGCCTTCGAGCTGGTGCGCGTGGACGCCGAAGGCAGGCCGCAGCCGGCCGCGGGCCTGGAGGTCACCCTGGTGCGCGAGCACCGTGACTATCACTGGCGCCACGACGATGAGGGCGGCTGGAATTACGACTTCACCCGCCGTTTTGAAAAGGTGGAAACGCGCACCGTGGATGCCGGCCAGAGCGCAACGCGCCTGGACTTCCCGGTGGAGTGGGGCGAATACCGGCTGGAGGTGAAGGACCCGGTAACCGGTCTGGTGATGCGCCATCCGTTCCGCGCCGGCTGGAGCTGGGACGACCAGAACCGCGGCCTCGACGCCCGGCCGGACAAGGTCAAGCTGGCGCTGGACCAGACCGCCTACCGGGCCGGCGACACGCTGGAAGTCACGGTCACCCCGCCTCATCCCGGCAAGGGCCTGCTGCTGGTGGAAACCGACCGCCTGCTGCATGTGCAGGCGATCGATGCCGAGCCGGGCAGCACCTTCCGCATTCCCGTCACCGAAGACTGGGAGCGCCACGATGTGTACGTGACTGCGCTGGTGTTCCGCGGCGGCCGCGCCGTTGACGTCACCACCCCGGCACGTGCGGTGGGCGTGGTGCACGTGCCCATGGACCGGCGTGACCGGCGCTTGGCGGTGGGGCTGAAGGTGGCCGGCCAGGTGCGTCCGGAGCAGCCGCTGCGGGTGACGCTGGGCGTGCCCGCGCTGGCCGGCCAGCAGGCGCATGCCACGGTTTCGGCGGTGGATATCGGCATCACCAACATCACCCGGTTCCCGGTGCCGGACGCGGTGGCGCACTTCTTCCAGCAGCGCCGTTTCGGGATTGATGCCTGGGACGTGTACGGCCGGGTGATCGAGAGCCACGAGGGCGGTACCGCCCGCATCCGTTTTGGTGGCGACATGGCGCTGGATGCGCTGCCCCACGCGCGCCGTCCCACCGCACGGGTGCAGACGGTGGATCTGTTCTCCGGGCCGGTGCAGCTCGATGCCCAGGGCAACGCCACGGTTGAACTGCCGGTGCCGGATTTCAACGGCACCCTGCGCGTTTCGGCGCTGGTGTGGTCGGATGAGGCCTACGGCAACCGCGATGCGGAAACCGTGGTGCGGGCGCCGATCGTGGCCGAGGCCAGCATGCCGCGCGTGCTGGCGCCGGGCGATCGCAGCACCCTGACCCTGGACGTGGGCAACTTCACCGGCCGCGAAGGCAGTTTCCGCGTGCGGGTAGATGGAGAAGGACCACTGGCGGTGGGTGGCGGCGAGCGGACGCTGCAGCTGGAGGCCGGGGACAGCGCGACACTCAGCTTCCCGCTGAGCGCCGCGAACGATTACGCCACTGCCCGGGTGCGTGTGCGGGTGGAAGGCAATGGCGAAAGCGTGGACCGGCGCCATGACCTGCCGGTACGCGCGGCTTGGCCCGCGGTGCTCCGTGCCGATACCCGCGTGCTGGAGACGCCGGCGGCCGTGCGCATGGATGCCTCGCTTGCCGAAGGGCTGATGCCCGGTTCCGTGCAAGCGCAGATGAGCCTCAGCGCGTTTCCACCGATCCCGTTCGCCGCCGCGCTGCAGGGCGCGCTGCACTATCCCTACGGCTGCGCCGAGCAGACCGCCAGCCGCGGCTATGCGGCGCTGATGCTCGACGACGCCACGGTGTCGATGCTGGGCCTGGAGGATGTGGACGCGGAGTTGCGGCAGCGCACCGTGCAGGCGGCTTTCGGGCGGCTGGCATCGATGCAGGCCGGCAACGGCCACTTCTCCATGTGGGGCAGCAGCGGCCCGGTGAATCCGGTGCTGACGCCGTACGTGGCCGAGTTCCTGCTGGATGCCCGCGATGCAGGCTTCGCGGTGCCGGAAACGGTGCTGCAGAAGGCGCTGGAGCGGCTCAACGAGGATCTGCTGGCCGGCGGCCAGGAGTTCTACGGGCAGGATCACCGCCCGTACCTCAAGTTCGCCTACCAGGCCCACGCTGGCTTTGTCCTGGCGCGGGTGAACCGCGCACCGCTCGGCACGCTGCGGGCGCTGTTCGACAATCAGTCCGGGGCCGCGCTCAGCGGGCTGCCGCTGGTGCGGCTGGGCCTGGCGCTGCGCATGCAGGGCGATACCGCGCGGGGCGACAAGGCCATTGCCGAGGGCTTCGCCCTGCGCCGGGAGCGTCCGCGCTGGCTGGGGGATTATTCCACTCCGCTGCGCGATGCCGCGTTGTCGATCGCCCTGGTGCACGAGCAGGGCGCCGCGAAGCCCGCGTACACCGCACGCGCCATCGATGTCGGCCGCGAGCTGGACGCCCGCCGCAACCAGCGCTGGACCTATCTGAGCACCCAGGAACAGATCGCCATCGCCCGCCTGGGCAAGGTGCTGGCGGCATACGGCGACCGTCGCGTGGCCGGCGTGCTGTGGACCGGCGACAGCGATGAGCCGGTGGCCGCCACGCGGGTCTTCGGTCGCCGGTTCGACCATGCGGCACTGTCCCGGGGCGTCCGTTTCGAACCTTCCAGCGAGCCGCCGCTGTACGCCAGCCTGGAAGTGGCCGGGGTGCCGCGCAGCGCGCCGGAGGCCGACTTCAGCCGGCTCCGGGTGGAGCGCAGCCTGCATCGCATGGATGGCTCGGCCTGGACGCCCGGACCGCTGGCCGAGGGCGAGGCGCTGATCGTCGCGGTGTCGATCACCGCCGACCAGGCCATGCCCGATGCCCTGCTGACCGACCTGTTGCCGGCCGGGCTGGAGATCGAGAACTTCAACCTGTCCGATGGCGAACAGTGGGGCGAGGTGACCGTGCAGGGAGTGAACCTGGCTGAACGTTCCAGCGCGGCGGAGCTGCGTCATGAGGAGTTCCGCGATGATCGCTATGTGGCCGCGCTCAACCTCGATCGTGGGCGCACCGCGCGCGTCTTCTACCTGGTCCGCGCCGTGACCCCCGGCACCTATACGGTGCCGCCGCCGATGGTCGAGGACATGTACCGGCCGGAGCTGCGCGGCGTCGGACGCGCGGTGCCGGCATCCATCACGGTGGTGCAGCCATGACCCACCGCTCTGGCTGAGGTGGCCGGCTCACGGCCGCCGGGCAGGCGCTGGATCCTGGCGGGGCTGCGCTGGGGAACCGTCGCTGTGCTCTCGGCGCTGCTGATGCTGGACCTGCTGTTCCCGCCGCCGCTGCCGCGGGCGCGCGATACCAGCAGCGTGGTGGTGGCGCGCGACGGCACCCCGCTGCGCGCGTTTGCCGATGCGGACGGCGTATGGCGGCACCCGGCTGCGCCAGACACGGTATCGCCGCTGTATCTGGAGGCGCTGCTGACCTATGAGGACCGCTGGTTCCACCGCCATCCGGGCATCAATCCGGCGGCATTGGCGCGCGCGGGATGGCAGTGGCTGCGGGCCGGGCGCATCGTGTCGGGCGGCTCCACCCTGACCATGCAGGTGGCGCGGATCCTGGAGCCGCATTCGCGCACGCCCTGGGGCAAGGCGCGGCAGATGCTGCGGGCGCTGCAGCTCGAGGCGCGCCTGTCCAAGGCCGGGATCCTCACCCTGTACCTGGAGCGGGCGCCGTTTGGCGGCACCATCGAAGGCGTGGAAGCCGCGAGCTGGGCCTATCTGGGCAAGCCTGCCTCCGGCCTGTCGCGGGCCGAGGCGGCGCTGCTGGCCGTGCTGCCCCAGGCACCGAGCCGGCTGCGGCCGGACCGGCATCCGGAACGCGCCCGCGCAGCCCGGGACAAGCTGCTGGAAAGGATGGTGGCGCAGGGGGCGTGGACCCGGGCCGAGGTGGACGATGCGCTGATCGAGCCGGTGGTGTCGCGCGCACTGCGTCCGCCGATGCACGCGGCGCTGCTGGCCCAGCGCCTGCGCAGCGCCGATCCCCGGGCCAGCAGGATCGATTCCACCATCGATGCGGGCCTGCAGCGGGCGCTGGAAGAGCGGATTGCTGCGTACTTCGCCGGACTGCCGGAGCGCACCTCGGCGGCACTGCTGGTGGTGGACAACGCCACCATGGAGGCGCGGGTCTATATCGGCGCGGCGGAATTCGGTGACCGCGCGCGCCTGGGCCACGTGGACATGGTGCGGGCGTGGCGCTCGCCCGGCTCCACGCTCAAGCCGTTCCTGTATGCCATGGCGCTGGACGATGGCCTGATCCATTCGGCCAGCCTGATGGTGGACGCGCCACAGTCGTTCGATGGCTACCGCCCGGGCAACTTCGGCATGGCGTTCAGCGGGCCGGTATCGGCCGGCGATGCGCTGCGCCAATCGCTCAACGTGCCAGCGGTCGACCTGCTGCAGCGGGTCGGGCCGGGACGCTTCGCCGCGCGCCTGGACCATGCCGGCATCCGCCTGCGCTTCCCCCGTGGGGCCGGCCCCGGCCTGCCGCTGATCCTGGGAGGAACGGGCGCGACCCTGGAGGATCTGGTGGGAGCACACGCGGCGCTGGTGCGCGGCGGCCGGGCGGGGCGGGTGCGACTGACCGCCGGTGCCCCGCTGCTGGAGCGCCGGCTGATGTCGCCGGGTGCGGCCTGGATCGTGGCGGAGACGCTGTCTTCCGGACCGCGGCCCGGTGAGCGTGCCGATCTATTCGATCTCCGTGACCGGCCGCGGGTCGCCTGGAAAACAGGTACCAGCTACGGCTTCCGCGATGCCTGGGCGCTGGGCGCAACCCGGGCCTACACGGTGGGCGTGTGGGTGGGGCGGCCGGACGGCACGCCCTTGCCCGGCCAGTACGGGGCGATCACCGCGCTGCCGCTGCTGTTTGATGTGATCGACAGCCTGCCACGCCAGCGCGGCGATGCGCTGGCCCTGCCGCGCCCGGACAGCGTGCGTGAGCAGGCGGTGTGCTGGCCGCTGGGAATCGCGGCCACGGATCAGCCGGAAGCGCTGTGCAGGCGCAGGCTGGATGCCTGGGTGCTGGACGGGGCCATCCCGCCCACCTTTGCCGAACGTGAATCCAGGCTCTGGAGCGCCGGCCGGGTGCCTTTTCAGGTGGATGCGGTGACCGGCCGACGGCTGTCATCGCGCTGTTCGGAACCGCATCGGGCACGCGATGCGGAGCTGGCTCGCTGGCCCGCGCTGCTGTCGCCCTGGCTGGGCGCGGCGGACCGTTCTGCCGCCCGGCTTCCTGCACTGGCCGCCGACTGCGTGGATGATGGCCGGGAGCGCCTGGCCCAGCTGCATATCGAGGGCGTGCAGGCTGGCGCGCGGCTGGCGCGTGCGCCCGGCAGTGAGCGCGGTGTGCGGCTGTCGTTGCGTACGCTGGGTGCTCAGGGGCGGGTGCAGTGGCTGCTGGATGGCCGCTGGCTGGCGCAGACCGACGGCCAGCGGCCATTCGTGCACGAGTTCAGCGAGCCGGGCCGCTATACGCTGACCGCGCTCGCTGACAGCGGGGCCTGGGACCGGGTGGAGTTCCAGGTGCTGCGATAACCGGTCCCGGGCGGAGGCCGTTCCGCTACGGAAGATTGGCCAACACGTGCTCGGCGCTGGACACCTTGAATTCGCCCGGTGCCTCGATGAACAGCTGCTTCACCACCCCATCTTCGGCATACAGGGCAAAGCGCTTGGCCCGCAGGCCCATGCCGTAGGCGCTGCCGTCCATCTCCAGGCCCATGGCGCGGGTGAGGTCGCCGTTGCCGTCGGACAGCATGCGCAGGCCGTGTGGGACGTCCAGGCTCTTGCCCCAGGCCTGCATCACGAAGGGATCGTTCACGGCCATGCAGGCCACCTCGACACCGCGGGCGCGGAACTGCTCGAAATGCTCCACGAAGCCCGGCAGGTGACGCTCCGAACAGGTGGGGGTGAATGCCCCCGGCACCGCGAACAGCACCACCTTGCGGTCTTCGAACAGGGTGGGCGTATCGATGGCCTGGATGCCGTCGTCGATGTGCTTGAGGACGACCTCCGGGATGGGATCTCCGATCTGGATGGGCATGGCAGGCTCCGGGTCTGGGGGCGATGCCGGCAGTCTATCCGGTTCACGTGGGCGGCGGGGACAGGCTTGAAACCGGGCGCCTGCGCTCCCAGATATCGGGCATACGGCCCACGGTGGCCGACAGTGATATTACGGAGATGATTCCATGAGAAACCTGATGCGTCAGTCACAGCAGTGGCCGGTGTCTTCCGCTTTCCCGGAGGACGTTCGACAGGTATTCAACCAGTTCTTCAGCGACGAGGACCGCGACGGGTCGTCGGTGGTGACCAGCCAGTGGGCACCGCGGGTGGACATCAAGGAGGAAGCGGAGCGCTTCCTGATCCTGGCCGACCTGCCGGGCATCGACCCGCAGGATGTCGAGGTGCTGATGGACAAGGGCATCCTGAGCATCAAGGGTGAGCGCAAGGACGAAACGCGCGAGGAAGGCGGCAAGTTCTCGCGCATCGAGCGTCGCTATGGCAGTTTCCACCGCCGATTCGCGCTGCCCGACAGTGCCGATGCGGACGGCGTGACCGCAGCCGGCAGCAACGGCGTGCTGGAAATCAGCATCCCCAAGCGTGCGGAAAGCACCCCGCGCCGGATCCAGGTGGGTGCTGGGGCAAAATGATGCACCCGGCGCCCGGGTGATCCGGGCGCCGGTCGGTGCCGACCAGACCAGTCAGGTGAGTGATGCAGTTCAAGGATTATTACGACACGCTCGGCGTGGGCCCCGGCGCCGGTGAGACGGAGATCAAGACCGCCTACCGCCGACTGGCGCGCAAGTACCATCCGGACGTCAGCAAGGAAGCCGGGGCGGAGGATAAGTTCAAGGCGGTCAACGAGGCTTACGAGGCGCTGCGTGATCCGGCCAAGCGCAAGGCCTATGACCAGCTGCGTGAGCGCGGTTACCGGCCCGGTGACGAGGTGCGACCGCCGCATGGCGGGTTTGGCAACGGCGGCTTCGACTTCGAGGAAGTCTTTGCCGGCGGCGGTGCGGGTGGCGGCTTCAGCGACTTTTTCGAAGAGCTGTTCGGCCGCCGGCGCGGACCGGGGCAGCGCCCGCCGGGTGCGGGCCCGATGCCGCGTGGCGATACCCGGGCGCG
>DXCY01000272.1 GCA_019115725.1 Candidatus Luteimonas excrementigallinarum | reverse complement strand
CGTGGGGCTTGGTGCGCTCGAACTTGTCCTTTGCCATGTCTTTCTACCTGATTGATCTGTAGTGGTTACTTCTTGGTGACGGTTTCGGCGATGTTCGCCGGAGCTTCGGCGTAATGGTCGAATTCCATCGTGTAGGTGGCGCGGCCCTGCGACATCGAGCGCAGACTGGTGGCGTAGCCGAACATCTCGCCCAGCGGCACCATCGCGTTGATGACCTTGCCCGACGGACTGTCGTCCTGGCCCTGCAGCACGCCGCGACGACGGCTCACGTCGCCCATCACGTCGCCCAGGTAATCCTCCGGGGTGACGATCTCGACCTTCATGATCGGCTCCAGCAGGACCGGGTTGGCCTTGTTGAAACCTTCCTTGAAGCCCATGGAGCCGGCGATCTTGAACGCCATTTCCGAGGAGTCGACTTCGTGGTACGAGCCGTCGTACAGCTTCACCTTGATGTCGACGATCGGGTACCCGGCGAGGATGCCGCTGACCATCGCTTCCTGGATGCCCTTGTCGACGGCCGGGATATATTCCTTCGGCACCACGCCGCCAACGATGGCGTTCTCGAACTCGTAGCCGGCACCCGGCTCCTGCGGCGAGATTTCCAGCCACACGTGACCGAACTGGCCCTTACCGCCCGACTGGCGGACGAACTTGCCTTCGGCCTTCACGGTGCTGCGGATGGTCTCGCGGTAGGCCACCTGCGGCTTGCCCACGTTGGCTTCCACGTTGAACTCGCGCTTCATGCGGTCCACCAGGATGTCGAGGTGCAGCTCGCCCATGCCAGAGATGATGGTCTGGCCGGACTCTTCGTCGGTGCGCACGCGGAAGGACGGATCCTCCTGCGCCAGGCGACCGAGCGCAACGCCCATCTTTTCCTGGTCGGACTTGGTCTTCGGCTCGACCGCCATCGAGATCACCGGCTCCGGGAACGTCATCTGCTCCAGGGTGATGATCGCATTCTGGGCGCACAGGGTGTCACCGGTGGTGACGTCCTTCAGGCCCACGCCGGCGGCGATGTCGCCAGCGCGCACTTCCTTGATCTCGGCACGGTCGTTGGAGTGCATCTGCAGCAGGCGGCCGATGCGCTCCTTCTTCGACTTGATCGGGTTGAACACCTGGTCGCCGGAGTTCAGCGTGCCGGAGTACACCCGGAAGAAGGTCAGCGAGCCAACGAACGGATCGGTCATGACCTTGAACGCCAAAGCCGAGAACGGCTCCTTGTCGTCCGCCTTGCGGCTGGCCTCGGCGCCACTCTCGTCCACGCCCTGCACTGCCGGCACGTCCACCGGCGACGGCAGCAGCTTGACCACGCCATCGAGCATGGCCTGCACGCCCTTGTTCTTGAACGCGGTGCCGCAGTACACCGGCACGATCTCGACCTTCAGAGTGCGCTCGCGCAGGCCCTGATAGATCTCTTCCTCGGACAGGTCACCCTCTTCCAGGTACTTGTCCATCAGCGCCTCGTTGGCTTCGGCCGCGGCCTCAACCATGAACGAGCGCGCCTCGGTGCAGGTATCCACCAGATCGGCCGGGATGTCGCGGTACTCGAACACGGTGCCGTGCGAGGCGGAATCCCAGTGGATCGCCTTCATCTTCACCAGATCGATCACGCCCTCGAAACCCTCTTCGGCACCCACCGGCACCTGCATCGGCACCGGGTAGGCACCCAGGCGGCTCTTCAGCTGACCGACCACGTTGGTGAAGTTGGCGCCGGTACGGTCCATCTTGTTGACGAACGCCAGCCGCGGCACGCGGTACTTGTTGGCCTGGCGCCACACGGTTTCCGACTGCGGCTGCACGCCGCCGACCGCGCACAGCACGAACACGGCGCCGTCGAGCACGCGCAGCGAACGCTCCACCTCAATGGTGAAGTCGACGTGCCCGGGGGTGTCGATGATGTTGAAGCGGTGCTCGTCCAGCGTCTTGTCCATCCCGCTCCAGAACGCGGTGGTAGCCGCGGACTGGATGGTGATGCCGCGCTCCTGCTCCTGCTCCATCCAGTCCATGGTGGCCGAACCATCGTGGGTCTCGCCCAGCTTGTGGTTGATACCGGTGTAGAACAGGATGCGTTCGGACGTGGTGGTCTTGCCGGCATCGATGTGGGCCATGATGCCGAAGTTGCGATAACGTTCGATAGGAGTGGTGCGAGCCACGGTCGTCTCTCGTGTCTGTGCCCGGCATGCCGGACTTGAATGGCGGATACCGCCTTGCGGCGGCGTCCGTGTCGTAGGCACGATCCGCTGGGCGGATCGCGCGGGGCGCCATCAACGGCACCCTGGAACAAGGCCGCCCGCAGGCGGCCCTGGAATCACCAGCGGTAGTGCGCGAACGCCTTGTTGGCATCCGCCATGCGGTGGATGTCCTCACGCTTGCGGATCGCACCGCCACGGTTCTCGGCGGCATCGATGAGCTCAGCGGCAAGCTTGCGCGGCATGCTGTTCTCGCCGCGCTTGCGGGCGGCCTCGATCAGCCAGCGCATGGCCAGCGCCATGCGGCGCGAAGCGCGCACTTCAACCGGCACCTGGTAGGTGGCGCCACCGACACGGCGGGACTTCACTTCCACCGCCGGGGACACATTGCCCAGTGCCTTTTCGACCAGCTCGAGTGCGTTGCCGTTCTTCTCGCCGATGACGTCCATTGCGCCATAGACGATCTTCTCGGCGACGGACTTCTTGCCGCTCTTCATGACCATGTTGATGAAGCGGGCGATGGTCTCGCTGCCGTGCTTGGGATCGGGCAGAACCGAACGCTGCGGGGTATTGCCTTTACGCGACATTGGCTTGTTTCTCGTAGGGCAGGCCCAGGCCTGCCGGGTTGTACGGATGGCGGGCGCTCACGCCCACCCCACTGATCAGGACTTCGGGCGCTTGGCGCCGTACTTGGACCGGCCCTGCTTGCGCTTGGCGACGCCTGCGGCGTCGAGCGCACCGCGCACCATGTGGTAGCGCACGCCCGGAAGGTCCTTCACGCGACCGCCGCGCAGCAGCACCACGGAGTGCTCCTGCAGGTTGTGGCCT
>DXCY01000271.1 GCA_019115725.1 Candidatus Luteimonas excrementigallinarum | reverse complement strand
ATATCGACGCGGTGCTGGTCCAGGTACGCAGCACCGCCGACCAGGTGTCGGTGGTGGTGCAGGCGGTGTTCTGGTTCTCGCTGGCGGCGGGCGTGCTGGTGCTGCTGGCCGCGGTCAGTGCCAGCCAGGATGAGCGCCTGCTTGAAGGCGGGGTCATGCGGGTGCTGGGCGGCAGCCGGCGCCAGCTGCGCCTGGCGCAGGCCTCCGAATTCGCCGCCATCGGGCTGCTGGCCGGGCTGGTGGCGGCCATCGCGGCCTCGGTGCTGTCGGGTTTGGTGGCCACGCAGGTGTTTGATCTGCCGTGGACGCCGAACTGGCTGATGGCTGCTTTCGGCGGCGTGCTGGGCATGCTGGTTACCCTGGTGGCCGGGCTGTTTGCCACCCGCCGGGTGCTGGATGCGCCACCCTCGGTGACCCTGCGCGAACTGCAGGGATGACGCGGGCGGAGCGGGCCCCGGAGCGGGGCTCCTCTAGGGCAGGCCCCAGCTTGTGGCCCGTTCGGCGCCGGCGCTAGGGTCGTTGCATCCTTGCCGAATGGAATCCGTGCCGTGACCGTATCCGCAGCCACCCCGTTTCCCGTCGATGGTCCCGCCGGCATCAATGCCAGCCAGCAGGCGCGTGATGACATGCGCTACCAGCAGCTGGTTGATCGCCTGGTGGCGCCCGGCGCCACCCCGGAGCAGCGTGACCTGGCCTATGACCTCGTCGCCGCGCAGGAAAGCGGCGGCCAGCTGACCGATGCGGCCCTGACCCAGGCCGGCGCCCAGGCCATCGCCGACAGCCGCGCCGTGCCCGTGCAGGTGGCGGAAGTGGCGCCGCTGGTGCCGCCCGGCACCGCCCTGGGCCCGTTTGCCAGCGCCGATGCCGCGGCGATCGAAATGATGCATTACTCCAATCCGCTGTCGATCGAGGCCAACCTGGAAAACGGCGGGCTGGTGTTCGAAGGCGCCGATGGGCAGTACTTCATCAGCACGCCCATGGGCGGCACCCTGGACGGCTTCAATCCCGGTCAGGTGCCACAGCCGGAAGGCATGGCGCTTGAAGGGGCCTACCATGGCCATGCGGACTACACCGATGCCAGCGGCAACCGCACCGACAAGGCCAACGATGTCTACAACAGCGACCACTTCTCGCAGCAGGACAAGCGCGTCGCCGATGGCGGCTACTGGGGGCCGGTGATCTATGTCTCAACGCCCAGCGGGGACTTCCGCAAGTATGATTCGGCTACCAAGCAGGACACGCTGATCCATGAAGGCACGCGTTTCAGCTAGCCGCATGAAGACCCTTTTCCTTGCAGGACTCCTGACCATGAATACATTCGCCACCACCGGCTTCGCTGCGCCGCCCGCGCCGGCAGAGGCCCAGGCCCTGGAAATTGACGGCAGCCGCGTGCAGGTGCTTGTGGCCGCGCTGTCGGCGTTTTCGGAGAACGAGCCGGACGCCCGGCTCGCCAATTACATCGTGCATGTGAACCCGCCGCAGGACGGCCTGTCCCAGGTGGTGTTCGAGCCCCGCCAGCCGGAGGGTCAGCCGCCGACCCTGGGTGGACGTACCGCCGCAGGGCGGGAAATCAACGTCTGGGTGCGCGAATCGGATCACGGGATCGAACGGGTTTCGCGCTCCCGCTGAAGCCAGCTGGTGAAAACGGGCTCCGGGGCTTTTGCGCCGGAGCCCGTGTCGTGTCTAGCGTGGGTGCGCCGGCTGGGCTTCGAAGCGGCGCGCGTAGGCGCGCTCCTCGATCACCCGGTCCACTTCCGCTTCCGCCATTTCCGGCGCGGCATAGACGGCAAAGACCGTCGAGCCATCGCGCTGGCCGACCTGATGCAGCCGGTAGCGGGGTTCGCGCCCGCCGGAGTCCGGCGGCCAGCGCAGCGGTGGCACGTCGCCATCCAGGTTCAGTTCGCTGTTGTCCACGGTGCCGCCGACGAAAAGTGCGCGCATGCTGATGCTCCTGGGTCAAAGTCCGGTGTGCGGTCCACGGTGCGGGCAGCGGCGTTGCCCGGCGATGAAAATCCGGTTTACGCGGCGTGCACGTAGAATTCCCCTCCGCTTCCCCGCATCACGCTGACCATGTCGATACGCCAAGACGATCCCGCGCTTGAAGCGCTGCTCATGCCGTTCCTCACCGGCCGCCTGGCATGGCCGCAGGCGGGCGCCCTGTTTCTGCGCGCGCGCCAGGGTCACGGTCTGGTGCCTTCGGCGTGGCCGGGGCTGGTGTGCGAGCAGAGCTTCAAGCCGGAGGCGGACGCGCTGGAGCGGGCCGGCTTCCAGGTCCATCCGCAGGGTGACAGCCGACATCCGCTGGTGCTGGTGCTGCCGCCACGCCAGCGCGACGAGGCCCGCGCGCTGCTGGCCGAAGCCGTGGCCCGCGCCGAAGGCGAGGATGCCGTGGTGATTGCCAGCGTGCCCAACAACGAGGGTGCCAAGGCGATAGAAGGCGACCTGGTGCGCCTGGCCGGGCCGGTGAGCACCCTGTCCAAGCACAAGTGCCGGGTGTTCTGGGTGCGCCCGAACGCAGGTGGCGGTGATCGTGACCTGGCCGCGCAATGGCGCAGGCTGGACGCGCCGCGGCCGATCCTCGGTGGCACCGCGCTGGAAGGGCGCTTCACCAGCCGCGCCGGCGTGTTTGCCTGGGACCGGGTGGATCCCGCCTCGGCGCTGCTGGCCGAATACCTGCCGGGCACCCTCGCCGGCCGCGCCGCCGACCTTGGCGCCGGCTGGGGTTTCCTCTCCGACGCCCTGCTGCAGCGCTGCCCGAAGATCACCTCGCTGCACCTCTACGAGGCCGAGGCGCGCGCGCTGGACCTGGCCCGCGGCAACATGGCGCCGCATGCGCAGAAGGTGGCGCTCGATTTCCGCTGGCATGACGTGACCGCAGGCCTGCCGGACACCTATGACGTGATCATCAGCAACCCGCCTTTCCACGGCCAGGGTCGTGCGTCGCGGCCGGAGATCGGTCGTGCGTTCATCGCCGCCGCCGCCGGGGCATTGGCGCCGGGCGGCAGCCTGTGGCTGGTGGCCAACCGCCAGCTGCCCTACGAGCAGGTGCTGGGCGAGCGGCTGGGCGGGATCGAGGTCGTGGCCGAGCGTGGCGGCTTCAAGGTGATCCGCGCGGACAAGGCCGGTGCGGCCCCCAAGGGCCGCCGATGAAGCTGGTCCGGCTGATCGCCAACCTGGGCTATGGCAGCCGCAAGGACGTGGCGCGGATGTTCCGCGAAGGACTGATCACCGATGCCGCCGGCGAGGTGCTCTATGCGGATGACCGCGTTGAACACGCGCAGGTGCGTATCGATGGGGAACCGCTGGACCTGGCCCAGGGCCAGCTGCTGATGCTGCACAAGCCGGCGGGCTACACC
>DXCY01000270.1 GCA_019115725.1 Candidatus Luteimonas excrementigallinarum | reverse complement strand
GCCCACACCAGCGCCAGGATCAGCAGCAGGTTAGCGATCAGAAGCGTGCTGCGGGCAAGCCCGTCATCCACGCCGGCCAGGCGCAGCCACTCCCACAGCCCGCCCAGCACCACGACCGCGGCCAGGGCCACCATCCACTGGGTGGGCAGCAGCAGGACTGCGGCGATGGCCAGCGGCGCCATCACAAGCGCGGCGATTACACGGGTTCTGGTCATGCGGAGGGAGCATCCTTTGTATCGGTTGGGGTCTGCCTGGCCACGATCTGCGCGGCGGTCAGCCCGTAGCGGCGCTCGCGCGCTGCGTAGTCATCCAGCGCCTGCTGCAGGGTGGCAGCGTCGAAATCAGGCCACAAGGTGTCGGTGAACCACAGTTCGGTATAGGCCAGCTGCCAGAGCAGGAAGTTGCTGACCCGCAGTTCGCCGCCGGTGCGGATGAACAGGTCCGGCGGCGGCAGGTCGGCCAGCGCAATCCGCGCGCCGATGGCCGTCTCGTCGATCTGCTCGGGATGCAGCCGCCCGGCGGCCACGTCTTCGGCCAGCGAGCGCGCCGCGGCGGCAATGTCCTGCCGCCCGCCATAGCTCGCGGCCACGTTCAGGTGCAGACGTTCGTTATGGGCAGTACGCGTTTCGGCTTCCTGCATGCGCTGCTGGATGGGCCCGCTGAAACGGCTGCGCTCACCAACGAAGCGGACCCGCACGCCGCGCCGCTCCAGCTCCACCACCTCGCGCTCGAGCGCGTTGAGGAACAGCTTCATCAGCGCGCCGACCTCTTCGGCCGGGCGGCCCCAGTTCTCGCTGGAGAAGGCGAACAGGGTCAACGCCTGGATGCCACGCTCCAGGCAGAAGTCGATGCATACATTGACCGCGCGCGCGCCTGCGCGGTGGCCGATCATGCGCGGCCGCCGGCGGCGTGCGGCCCAGCGGCCGTTGCCATCCATGATGATGGCAACGTGGCTGGGGACTGCGGGAGGATTGGAAACCGACATGGACAGGGTGGTTTGGGCAACCACTCAGACCGCCATCAGTTCCTCTTCCTTCTCCTTGACCACGGCGTCGACGCCCTTGATCGCCTGGTCGGTGATCTTCTGGATCTCGTCTTCGCTGCGGCGCTCGTCGTCCTCGCTGATCTGCTTTTCCTTCAGCAGGTCCTTGGCCTGTTGATTGGCATCGCGGCGGATGTTGCGGATCGCGATCTTGGCGTTCTCGCCTTCCTGGTGCACCACCTTGGTCAGGTCGCGGCGGCGCTCCTCGGTCAGCGGGGGCAGCACGATGCGGATGGTGGTGCCGGAGGTATTCGGGTTCAGGCCCAGATCGGAGGCCAGGATCGCCTTCTCGACCGGACCGACCATCTGCTTTTCCCACGGAGTGATGGTCAGGGTGCGGGCGTCGCTGACGGCCACGGTGGCCACCTGCGACAGCGGCATGTCCGAGCCGTAATAGTTGACCTTGAGCTGGTCCAGCAGGGCGGTAGAGGCGCGGCCGGTGCGGACCTTGGTCAGGTCGTGGCGCAGCGCCTCGATGCTCTTGTTCATGCGGGTCTGCGCATCTTTCTTGATTTCGTTGAGCATCGACGGCTCCATCTCGTGACGGGTAACCGCCGGATTATAGCTGCAGGAGGGCGGGGAAGCCTCAGTTGCGGCCCTTGACCAGGGTGCCGATCTGTTCGCCCTTCAGGATCCGCAGCAGCTGCCCGGGCTGGCCCATGTCGAAGATGCGCAGCGGCAGGTCGCTGTCGCGGGCGAGGGCGAAGGCGGCGGTGTCCATCACCTGCAGGTCGCGGCTGAGGACTTCGTCGTAGGTGAGGGTGTCGAAGCGGGTGGCATCCGGGTGCTTGGCCGGGTCGGCGTCGTACACGCCGTCGACCTTGGTGGCCTTGAGCAGCAGGTCGGCGCCGATCTCGATGGCGCGCAGGGCGGCGCCGGAATCGGTGGTGAAGAAGGGGTTGCCGGTGCCGGCGGCGAAGATGGCGATCCGGCCCTTTTCCAAGTGGCGGATGGCGCGGCCGCGGATGTAGTCCTCGCACACGTCGTTGACCTTCAGGGCGCTCATGACCCGGACGTTGCCACCGAGCTTTTCCAGGGCGTCCTGCATGGCCAGGGCGTTGATGACGGTGGCGAGCATGCCCATGTGGTCGCCGGTGACCCGGTCCATGCCGTTGGCGGCCAGGCCGGCGCCGCGGAAGATGTTGCCGCCGCCGATGACCAGGGCGATCTGGGCGCCGGCCTGCTGGGCTTCCATGACTTCGCGGGCGAGGCGGGTGATGACCTTGGGGTCGATGCCGTAGTCCTCATCTCCCATGAGGGCCTCGCCGGAAAGTTTGAGCAGGATGCGGCGGTAGGCGAGCTGGGACATGAGGTGTACTCCGGGGGCAGGGCAAACGCGTGGAATTCTATCCGAATGGGGGTGGGAGGTCGCGGGTGCTGTGCTTGTCTGAGGGTCTTTGGTGCGTCTTTGTACGCGGGGGCGCCGTCGTGGCCGGGAGGGCTTCGCGCTTCATGTCCCCCGGCCTCCGCCTGCGGCGAAGGCCTCCTCCTTTACTTACGCGCAAAGCCCTCCCGGCCACGGCGACGCCTGGATACAACGCCAGTGGTGTGTGGGAGCGGGAGCCGCGCATAAAAAAGGGCCGCGGATGTCCGCGGCCCCAGGGTGCTGCTATTGAAACGTGCGATCAGGCCAGGCCGGCCTGCTTCATCACTTCGGCGGCGTAGTCTTCCACCACCTTCTCGATGCCTTCGCCCACTTCCAGGCGCTGGAAGCCGATCACGTCGGCGCCGGCGGCCTGCACGGCCTTCTCGACCGTCAGGTTGGTGTCCAGCACGTACGGCTGGCCGTACAGGGTGACTTCGTTGACGATCTTGTTGATCTTGCCGCTGATGATCTTTTCCAGGATCTCGGCCGGCTTGGAGCGGTCCTTCTCGGACATCTTGGCCATTTCGATTTCCTTCTCCTTCTCAACGAAGGCGGCCGGAACGTCGGCGGCCTTGTTGTGCGGAGGGTTCATCGCGGCAACGTGCATGGCCAGGCCGCGGGCCAGTTCGGCGTCGCCGCCCTGGACCTCGACCACCACGCCGATGCGGCCGCCGTGCACGTAGGTGCCCACGTTGTTGGCGCTGTCCACGCGGGCGATGCGGCGCACCTGGATGTTCTCGCCGATCTTGGCGATCAGGGCGGCGCGGGCCTCGTCAACGGTCTCGCCGGAATCCAGCTTGACGTCCTTCAGCGCTTCAACGTCGTTCACCGACAGTGCGGCCTTGGCCACGGCGTCGGCGAAGGCCAGGAAGTTCTCGTCCTTGGCCACGAAGTCGGTCTCGCAGTTGATCTCGACCAGGGCAGCCTTGCCGCCGTCCTGGGCGGTGGCGATGCGGCCTTCGGCAGCCACGCGGCTGGCCTTCTTGTCGGCAGCGGCCAGGCCCGACTTGCGCAGGGCCTCGGCGGCGGCGTCGATGTCGCCGTTGTTCTCGGTGAGCGCCTTCTTGCACTCCATCATGCCGGCGCCGGTGCGCTCGCGCAGTTCCTTGACCAGTGATGCGGTGATTTCCATGGGGGTCCTCTGAAAATGGGTGGAATGGGGCGCTTATTCGGCCTTGGGCGCTTCGGCTGCAGCTTCGGCTTCAGCCGGCTGTTCGGCGGCAGCGTCTTCAGCGGCGGCCTTCTTCTTCGGGGCCTTCTTGGCAGGCGCCTCGTCTCCGCTGAACTCCTCTTCGCGCACGCTGGCGGCGCTCGGAGCGGCAGCCTTGCCCTCGAGCACGGCGTCGGCGGCGGCGCGGGCGTACAGCTGCACGGCGCGGATGGCGTCGTCGTTGCCCGGGATGGCGTAGTCGACCAGCGACGGATCGTAGTTGGTGTCAACCACGGCGATCACCGGGATGCCCAGCTTGCGGGCTTCGTTGATGGCGATGCTTTCGTGGCCGATGTCGATCACGAACAGCGCGTCCGGCAGGCGCGGCATGTCCTGGATGCCGCCCAGCGAGGCTTCCAGCTTGTCGCGTTCGCGGCGCAGGGCCAGCACTTCGTGCTTGACCAGCTTGTCGTAGGTGCCGTCGGTTTCGAACGCTTCCAGCTCCTTCAGGCGGGCAACCGACTTCTTCACGGTGACGAAGTTGGTCAGGGTGCCGCCCAGCCAGCGCTGGGTCATGAACGGCATGCCGCAGCGTTCGGCTTCTTCCTTGATGGCCTCGCGGGCGCTGCGCTTGGTGCCCACGAACATGACGATGCCGCGCTTCTGTGCGATCGACGACATGAAGTTCATCGCGTCGCTGAACAGCGGCATGGTCTTTTCAAGGTTGATGATGTGGATCTTGCCGCGGGCGCCGAAGATGTACGGAGCCATCTTGGGGTTCCAGTAGCGGGTCTGGTGGCCGAAATGGACGCCGGCTTCCAGCATCTGGCGCATGGTGATCTGGGGCATTGCTTGAACTCCTGATGGGGAACCCGGCCGCCACGGCTGTTGGGAATGGGCGGTCCGCCCGCATTGCGGGCGAAGGGTTCCGGGGTTGGGCCTCCCCGCCGCCTCCGTGACCGAC
>DXCY01000026.1 GCA_019115725.1 Candidatus Luteimonas excrementigallinarum | reverse complement strand
GGCGGTCTTCTTCATCTTCTCCAGGGTGCGCGCGGACACTTCCTGCGCGGACAGCTTCCTGCCATCGCTGGTCTCCACCCAGGCGTCGCCGTTGTCATGCTCGACGATCTTGTACGGCACCAGGCCGATGTCCTTCTGCACCTCGGCGTCCTTGAACTTGCGTCCGATCAGACGCTTGACCGCATAGAAGGTGTTGTGGGGATTGGTGACCGCCTGGCGCTTGGCCGAGGCACCCACCAGCACTTCGCCGTCCTTGGTGTAGGCGACGATCGAAGGCGTGGTGCGGTCGCCCTCGCTGTTCTCGATGACCTTGGCCTTGCCGCCTTCCATGATCGCCACGCACGAATTGGTCGTGCCCAGGTCGATGCCGATGATCTTTGCCATGAATGGTTCCCTCTGGATCCTGGTTTCAATGTTGGTTTGGGCGGCGATACCGCCGACATGATGTATCTGGGGGCGCCTGGCCACGCTTCAAGCGCCAGCCAGCGGGTTGTGCAGAAACGATGGGCGGCGTGCGCCCGTCACGCTCCTGCGGGGGGGCCTACGAGGGCGCGACAACCACCATCGCCGGGCGCAGCAGGCGCTCGTTTAGCACATAGCCCTTCTGGAACAGCTGGGCCACCGCGCCGGGCGGGATGCCTTCCACGGCGGACATGCTCATGGCCTGGTGGCGCTCCGGATCGAACGCGTCGCCCGGAGCCGGGGCCACTTCGGTCAGGCCGAAGGTGGCGGTCACCTTGCCCAGCTGGCGCAGGGTCAGTTCAACGCCGGCACGCAGCGGATCGTCCTCCGCGGCGCTGGCCAGACCGGCCTCCAGGCTGTCGAAGACCTGCAGCATCTCCGACAGCAGGCGCTCATTGGCGAAGCGCCGGGCGGTTTCGATCTCGCGGGCCATGCGCTTGCGCTGGTTCTCGAGGTCGGCCCGCTCCAGCAGCGTCTGCGCCTGCAGCTGTTCCAGCTCGGCCTTCAGCATCTCCACCTGCGCGTGCAGCCCGAGGTCCTGATCGCCATCGTGCATGCCATTGTCCTCATCCGGTCCCTGCCGGATGTCCTTGTCCTGTTCGGATTCCTGGTTCATTTCTGGTCCCGTGGCGGTCGTTCTGCCGCCGCTGGCGGGAGCAATGGGGCCCGCGCGCGCGGGATTCAAGGGCCCCACCGCGCAATCAGTCGCCGCGGGCCCTTTCCAGCGCCGCCCCGAGCGCCCCGGCGGTGGCCTGCACCACCGGGATGACCCGCTCATAGGCCATCCGCGTGGGGCCGATGGCCCCCAGCACGCCCAGCACCTGCCCGCCCGCACCGTAGCTGGCGGTCACCAGGGACACCCCTTCCAGCGGCGCCAGGCCGGTTTCCTCGCCGATGAAAATGCCCACACCCGGCGCCTTGGCGGTGCGTTCGAGCAATTGCAGGATCTCGCGCTTGCTGGAGAATGCTTCGAACAGCTCCCGCAGCCGCTCCAGATCGGACAGGTCCTGCAGGCCGATGAGCCGGCTCTGCCCGGTCACCACCATGTCCTCGTCATCACTGCTGAGCGCCTGCTCGGCCAGCTCCACGGCCTGTGCCAGCAGGGCCTCCATTTCGCTCCGCGCGGCGCGCATGTCGTGTACCAGGGCGGCGCGGATATCGGCCAGCGACATGCCGGCGAAGTTGGCGTTGAGGTAGTTGGCCACCCGCTCCAGCTCGCCAGCCTCCCAGCCACGACGGGTCTGGATCAGCCGGTTCTGCACCTCGTTGTCGGCAAACACGAGGATCGCCATCACCCGCTGCGCATCCACCGGTACGAAATCGATATGCCGGAACGCAAAACGCTCGCGCCGCGGCACGCTGACCACGCCGACGAAGCGGGTCATGGCCGATACCAGCTCCGAGGCACTGTCGATCAGGGTCTGGGTGCCGCCACCGGTGGCCAGCCCGCTGCGCAGCCGGGCCTGTTCCATCTCGGACAGCGGTTTGAGTTGCAGCAGCGAGTCGACAAACACCCGGTAACCCTGCGCCGTGGGCACGCGCCCGGCAGAGGTATGCGGCGCACTGAGGAAGCCGGCGTCTTCCAGGTCGGCGAGGATATTGCGGATCGTCGCCGGGCTGACTTCCAGCCCTGAATGGCGCGACAGGGTCTGCGAGCCAACCGGCTCGCCATCGCGGATATGGCGCGCGATCAGGGTGCGCAGCAGTTGGCGCGAGCGCGGATCCAGGTCATGTCCCGGGGCGGATTCATGGCGACGACTCATACGTCAACGATATACGGTCGCGGCCAGGCCGGTGCAAGCCGGGCCGGGGCGCTGGCCGACTTCAGCCAATCGCAGGCACTGCGACCGGCGGCCCCGACCATGCGTGCGCTGCGCGCGCCGGGCTTGGCCGAGGACACCTAGCACTGCACAATCATGCCGATATGCTGACCCACCTCTCCATCCGTGATTTCGCCGTTGCCAGCGCCACCGAGATCGAGTTCGGGCCCGGCCTGACGGTCATTTCCGGCGAAACCGGCGCCGGCAAGTCCCTGCTGGTGGATGCGCTCGGCTTCCTGTCCGGGCTGCGCGCCGACAGCGGCATGGTCCGCCATGGCGCCGACCGCGCCGAGCTGAGCGCCGAGTTCGACCTGGCCGATGCCCCGGCCGCCGCCATCTGGTTGCGCGAGCACGAACTGGACGAGGACGGCGCCTGCCAGCTGCGCCGCACCCTGCGCGCAGACGGCGGGTCACGCGCCTGGATCAACGGCCGGCCCACCACCCTGTCGCAGCTGGGCGAGCTGGCCTCGCACCTGGTCGAAATCCACGGCCAGCACGAGCACCAGGCCCTGCTCACCCGCGGCAGTCAGCTGGCGCTGCTGGACGCCTATGGCCGCCATGCCGCGCAGCTCAAGGATGTCGCCGCCGCTGCCCGCACCTGGTCCAAGCTGGAGCAGGAGCGTGAACAGCTTGCCAGCGCCGGCGATCCCGGCGAGCGCCAGGACTGGCTGCGCCACCAGATCAACGAGCTGCAGGCCGAGGCGCTGGAGCCGGAAGCCATCGAGGAGCTGCAGGCCAGCCATCGCCGCCACGCACATGCTTCCGAGCTGATCGAGGCCTGCAACGTGGCCCTGGGCCGGATCAGTGACGACGACGCCATCTCCGGCCAGCTGCAGCGGGCCCGCAGCGAGCTCGCTCGCGTGCAGCAGCACGAGCCGCGCCTGGCCGAAGTGGACGCCATGCTGGATTCGGCCGCCATCCAGCTCGAGGAGGCGGCTGCGCTGCTGCAGGTGCTGCACGACGACCTGGACATGGATCCGGACAGCTACACCGAACTCGAACAGCGGCTCGGCCGCCTGCACCATCTGGCCCGCAAACACCGGGTGGTTCCCGAGGCCCTGGCCGGCACCCGCGACGCGCTGCTGGCCGAACTGGAATCGCTGGACCACGCCGATGAGCGCCTGCAGGTGCTGGATCAGGAGATCCAGGCCGCCGCGCAGCGCTGGCGCGACGCAGCCGGCGTGCTCAGCCGGGCCCGGGCCAAGGCCGCGGAAACGCTGTCCCGCGACACCACCGCCCTGATCGGCGAGCTGGGCATGGGCGGCGGGCGCTTCGAAATCGCGCTTGAACCCCAGGCCGGCGATCGCCCCGATCCACAGGGTGCCGAACGTGTCGAATTCCTGGTCGCCGCCAACGCCGGCCAGCCGCCCCGCCCCCTGCGCCGTGTGGCCTCGGGCGGCGAGCTGTCACGGATTTCACTGGCGATCGAGGTGGCCGCGCTCGGTCTGGACGCCGTGCCCACCATGGTGTTCGACGAAGTCGATTCGGGGGTCGGTGGTGCAGTGGCCGGCATCGTCGGCCAGAAGCTCCGCGCCCTGGGCCGCAGCCGCCAGGTGCTGTGCGTGACCCACCTGCCCCAGGTGGCCGCGCAGGGCCATGCCCACTACCAGGTCAGCAAGTCGGAGAGCGCAGGCAGCACCGAAAGCGAAGTGCGCCTGCTGGACGACAAGCTGCGCCAGGAAGAGCTGGCCCGGATGCTGGGCGGGGTGGAAGTGAGCCGCGAGGCCCGCGCCGCCGCCAGGCGGCTGCTGGCGGACGTGGACTGAAGCCGGGCTTTAAGCCGGGCATGGAGCGACCGGGCGGCGCGGCGGCGGTGACGGCGTCCGCGGCACCCGGTCCGGGATGATTATTTCTTCCTGCGTACGTACAGGACCAGCGAGTGGTCCTCGAGGATGTAACCGTTGCGCTCAGCGATCTCGTGCTGCAGACGCTCGATCTCCTCGCTTTCAAACTCGATGATCTTGCCGGTATCCACGTCGACCATATGGTCGTGGTGGCCGCCGCGATCAAGCTCGTAAACCGCGTGCCCGCCTTCGAAATTGTGCTTGAGCACAAGGCCGGCCGCTTCAAACTGGGTCAGTACCCGATACACCGTGGCCAGGCCGATTTCGTCCCCATCCTCCAGCAGCTGGCGATAGATTTCCTCGGCGTTGAGGTGGTGGTGCGGGGTGTTCTGCTCAAGCACCTGAAGGATCCGCATCCGCGGATGGGTCACCTTCAACCCTGCCTTGCGCAGCTCCAGAGATTCCATCGATTCCTCCATCCAGAACAGTCGGGCGCGGGTGGATCGCGCGCTGAATGCCCGCTGCAGGGCAAGGTCGCAGCGGGCCGGGTGAGTGTATCATCGGCGGATTCCAGACTTCCCGCTTCCTGCATGCGCAAGCTCATTGTTCCAGCCCTGGCCGCCCTGCTCGTTACCGGCTGCGGCCTCACCTACCGCCAACCCATCTACCAGGGCAGCCTGCTGGACGAAACCGCGATCGAACAGCTGCAGCCCGGCATGAACAAGCAGCAGGTAATGATGCTGCTGGGCACGCCCTCGATCGCCGATCCGTTCCATCAGGATCGCTGGGACTACACCGCCAGCCAGCGGACCGGGCGCCGCGGCAATGTCGAGATCAGGAACCTGACCGTGTGGTTCGAAAACAACGCCGTGGCGCGTTGGGAAGGCGAGCACTTCCCCGAGCGCGACGCCGAGCTGGTGCGTGAAGTGCGCCGCTCGTTCGGCCAGAACCTGCCGCGCGAGCGCAACCGCCGCTGATCAGCGGTGTCACCCGGCCGGTCTTCCGGCCGGCGCTCAGCCCCGCTCCTGCCGCTCCCGGGCCCGCGCCGCGCGCAGTCGCCGCGCTTCCTTGGGATCCAGCTGCAGGGGCCGCAGCAGCTCGAGCCGGTCGCCATCGGCCAGCACTGCGTCGGCGGCCACCCCGTCGCCGTACACCGCATAGCCGTCAATCCCTTCCAGCGGAAGCCCGGAGGCCGCGGCCGCCGCAGCAGCGGTCGTGCCCCCGGCCAGCGTCAGACGCCGCGAGTGCGCTTGCCGTGGCAGCACCAGCACCACCTCCACCTGGATCACTCCCCTGCCCCCGCCTCTCCGGCCACGCGGATGAAGTCGTCCACCATGCGGTCGGCCAGCTTCTGCAGGCCGAAGGTCAGCGGCGGCAGCAACAGCCGCGACTGCGGTTCGAAATCCAGCGTCAGTTCCACCCGGCACGCGGACTCGTCCAGGGCATGGAAACGCCAACGCCCCTCCAGCCGGCGGAACGGTCCTTCACGCAGCTGCATATCGATCCGGTGCGGACGCTCGAGGGTGTTCTCGGTGGTGAACCAGGTACGGAACGAGCCGATCCCCAGCGCCAGCTTCGCCACCATCCGGTCATCACCGCGTTCAATCACCTGCGCGTTCTCGCACCAGGAGAACCGGCGTGGATAGGCTTCCACGTCATTGACCAGGTTGAACATGCGCATGGCGGAGTGTTCCACCAGGGCGCTGCGTTGAATCTTGGGCATGGGACTTTCCGGAGCTGATTCGATCACAGGCATGTCATTGCACGCCCGCATCGGAGACAATGAGCCGCATGGGCAGCAAAGCAGTCAAGGATAAGGCAAAAGGCGGTGGCACCATCGCGCTCAACAAGCGCGCGCGCCACGACTACCACCTGGAAGAACGCATCGAGGCAGGCCTCGCCCTGCAGGGCTGGGAGCTCAAATCGATCCGCGCCGGGCGCGCCAACATCAGCGAGTCGTACGTGGTGATCCGCGGCGGCGAACTGTACCTGTTCGGCGCCCAGATCACCCCGCTCATCTCGGCCTCCAGCCACACCGTGGCCGATCCCATGCGCACCCGCAAGCTGCTGCTGCATCGCCGCGAGATCGACCAGCTGATCGGCCAGGTGGAACGCGAAGGCTACACCCTCATCCCCACCGCGCTGTACTGGAAGGGCAACAAGGTGAAAGCCGA
>DXCY01000269.1 GCA_019115725.1 Candidatus Luteimonas excrementigallinarum | reverse complement strand
CCACCAGGATGTCCGGGCGGATCGATTCGCAGCCCGCAACGGCATCATTGACCACCCCGCCCGGGCACTTCTCCGGATCGGCCACGTCCAGCGCCGTGTTCTGGGTGGCGGTGGCGCCGCTGAACAGCTTGCTGAACTCCGGCGCCTTGAACCCGGTGCTGTACGCGCCGCGGAACGCCAGCGCATCGATCGGCTTCCACATGAAGGAGATCTTCGGGTTGGTGGTGCCGCCGAAGCCGCTGTAGTGGTCGTAGCGCCCGGCCAGGGTGACTTCCAGGGTCTCGTGCAGCGGCAGGTAGATCTCGGTGAAGACCGCTTTGACGTTGCGGCTTACCGACGGCAGCGTATTGGCCGCATCAAATGGCGCGTTGAAGATCGCCGGGCGTGCTTGCACTTCATGCTGATCGCCGTTGAACTCGAACTCCTCGCGCCGCAGATCGGTGCCGAGTGCCACCTGGATCGGCCCGCCGTGCAGGCTGCCGAAGCTGGTGGAGAAAATGGCATCCAGGTTGGTCACGCTGGAGCGCCCGCCATACAGCTCCACACCCGCCGCGGAGGCGGCCTCCAGCGCGGCGATACCCTGCGCGCTCTGCGCCTGGCCCGGCATCAGGAAAGGATTGATCAGACCGCTGCCCAGCGCGGCCTGCAGGCCTTCCACGTAGTGATATCCGCTGCCCAGGCGCGACTTGGATTCGCTGGAAGCGCGCGACAGCCCCACGCTGTATTCCCAGCGCCCGATCTCGCCCTCCAGTCCCGCCATCACCCGGTAGGCGCGGGTATTGGTGAGCACTTCGCGCGGGCCGCAGGCATAGCAGCGCCAGCGATAGGCGATCGGCGCGCCGTATTCCAGCGCATCAGTTCCGAAGAACCCCGCCAGCCCGTCATAGACCATGTCGTAGGTCTCGCGGGTCAGGTCGTTGAGCGGAAACCAGGTGTCCGGGTTGAAGGTGGCCGTGGCGGTGGCGCTGGAGGAAATCTGGTTGGGTTCGAACTGGCGGTTCACATCCACGTCCGAACCCATGAACTCCACGAACGCCTCGTGCGACTGGCCCACCTTGAACGTGGCCCGGCCAATCAGCTGCACGCTCTCCTGCGGCTGCTGCATGACCGCCGCGGCCGGATAGTCCCAGGAGCAGCCGTACCTGGAAGCGATGTTCGTGGCGGTGGTGGACCAGAGCCGGTAGTCGTACGGGCCCATCATGTCGCCGCCGGCCTCGCACCCTGCCCCGCCGGGGATGTTGAGGGTGTTGACGCCGTTGACCACCTCGCCGGTAGCCGGATCCACCAGGCCCGCACCGGTGAGCGATCCGGCCAGGTTGAAGATGGTGGCGAATGGCGTGCCGCGGGTATCCGGCGACAGGCCGCGATCGGGCTGGAAGCCGTTGGAGAAGCCGCGCGCGTTACCGCGCAGGATGTCGTTTTTCTTCACCGCCACCGTGGCGAAGGCGTTCCAGCCCTTGCTGTCCAGGTCGCCGGCGCCGAACAGCAGGTTGGAGCTGTAGATGTTGCCGCCGCCGTCTTCCGGAAGATCGACGAAGCCGCTGATCTGCGCGCCGGAAAAATCGTTGCGGGTGATGAAGTTGATGACGCCGCCGATCGCGTCGGTGCCGTACACCGCCGAGGCGCCGTCACGCAGCACCTCGACGCGATCAATGGCCGCGAACGGAATGGAGTTCAGGTCGACCGCGGTGCCCCGCAGGCCATGGGTGGCCACACGGCGGCCATTGAGCAGCACCAGGGTGGCATCGGCACCCTGCCCGCGCAGGTTGGCGCCCGAGACGCCGTTGTTGCCGCGCAGGTCCGCCGGGGCGATGCCGGCGTTGGCCGCCAGGTTGTCCGAACCGTTGCCGGCAATATTGAGGTAGCTCAGCAGCTGTTCCGCCGAGGAAATGCCCTGCGCCTCGATCCGCTCGCGCTGGATCACCGTGACCGGAAGCGCGGCTTCCACATCTGTGCGCTTGATGCGTGAGCCGGTCACCCTGACCGTATCGAGCGTCTGTGCATCCGACTGCGACCTCGGCGGCTGTCCATCGTCGGGATCCTGCGCTGCGGCAATCCCGGGAATCGCCAGGCCAAGCAGGACGGCGACGGCAAGGTGACTGTGTTTCAGGAACGGCTGACTCGCATGCATTCGTGCTCTCCGATGAAGGTGATGCCGCTGATCAACGGACACGGACAGCCGGAAAAGCCGCAGCCGACACATCGGTACGCGGCGCCCACGCCATCAAAGGCGCGGGTGCCGGCAGCGCAATGTCGGGTTCAACCGCCTCTGCGGTACATCCTGCTCCCCTGGTCCCCGGACGGCGGCATGCGATCCCCTTGATATGCATGCCGCGCCCATTCACACGTATGTAACACGGCCCCTGTAAAGGGTCAAAAGCCACGCACCAGCCGCCCCGACGCTATGGGCAATTGCCGGTACGGATGAAGCCAAGATCCTCGTAGTCGTAGCTGAAATCCGCTTCCGGATCGACCTTCGCCATCGTCAGCCGGGCACTGCCGCCGTCACCGCGGGTGAACTCCAGCCATGCATCGGCGTCGGCGCCGAGGGTGTCGAAATCCACCAGCAGACGCCCCGCCGCCGCGTGCACCGGACCGGACAGGCGCGGCGATTTCGCCGCTTCGAAACGGACGCCCCCATCGGCCGCGCAGATCGCCACCTCGCCAAACCAGGGATCGCGGTAATGGCCGAGCCAGGCGTCCATGGCTTCGGCAGTGGCGGCCGCGCGTGGCGCCCGCGCATCGGCCGGCAGGCCCGCCGTGCCTGCCTCAAGCGCGGCCTCCCGCTCCACCGCCAGCGCGTTGGCGTAATCGGCCACCGTCATGCCCGCATCCGGATTACTGAA
>DXCY01000268.1 GCA_019115725.1 Candidatus Luteimonas excrementigallinarum | reverse complement strand
CGAACGCGTGCGCGCGGTGTTCCGCGAACGTGCCGCGGCCGAGCCTGCCCGCTTCCGGGTGATTGATGCCGCCCAGCCGGTGGAGGCGGTGGCCGATGCCGCGATCACGGCCCTGCAGGCTTGGAGGGAGGGGCGATGAGTGATTCCCCGGATCTGGCGCTGGCGCCCTGGCAGCAGCGCGTGTACGACCAGGCCGCCGCGGCCCTGGATGCCGGCCGCATGGGCCATGCGCTGCTGTTCAGCGGCCCGGCCCTGCTCGGCAAGCGCCGCGTCGCAGAACGCCTGGCCGCGCGCCTGCTGTGCCAGACGGCCGATGCTGGCGCGCGTCCGTGCGGCGGCTGTCGCGGCTGCAGCCTGTTCCAGGCGCGCTCCCAGCGCGACCCGCTGGAGCAGCGCCCGGATGGCAGTCCGTCCCATCCCTGGGGCCATCCGGCCCACCCCGATGCGATCTTCGTGGGCCATGCGTGGCGCATGTCGCCGTCGCCACCCAGGCAGATGACGGTGATCCCGGTTGACCAGGTGCGCGCACTGTCCGAGCGTCTGGCGACCACGCCGCAGTACGGCGCGGTGAAGGTGGCGATCATCGATCCGGCCGACGACATGAATACCAACGCCGCCAACGCCCTGCTCAAGACGCTGGAAGAGCCGGTGCCGGGGCGCTATCTGTGGCTGGTGAGCGCCAACCCGGCGGGCCTGCCGGCCACCATCCGCAGCCGCTGCCAGCAGCTGGAATTCCGTCTGCCCACGCCGGACGAGGGTATGGCCTGGCTGCAGCAGCAGGGACACGCACCGGCAGCGGCGGGCGAGGCTCTGGACGCCGCCCGCGGCCATCCCGGCCTGGCGGATGCCTGGCTGCGCGACGGCGGTATTGCGCTGCGTCGCGAAGTCGCCGACGACCTCACTGCACTGGCCCGTGGCGAGCAGGCGCCCTCGGAGGTGGCCAAGCGCTGGACTGCCGATGACGTGGCCGCCCAGCGCCTGCGCCACGCGGCCGACCATGCGCTGGCGCGCGCCGCGGACTTGACCGACCCCCGCGCGGGCCGCAGTCTTGCCGAATGGTTTGACGAGGCCAACCGGACCCGCGAACTGCTGCGCACCACGGTGCGCGCGGACCTGGCGGTAGGCGCACTGTTGCTGCAATGGCATGAGCTGGCCGCGGCCCATCGCGGTCCGGCTGGAAGAAGGAGATAGACATGGGGGCAAACGCACCCGGCATGCGCCAGGGGATTCTGTCGCTGGTGCTCAAAGACAAGGCCGCGCTCTACAACGCCTACATGCCGTACCTCAAGCATGGCGGCATCTTCGTGCCGACGCCCAAACGCTATTTCCTCGGCGACGAGGTATTCCTGCTGCTGACCCTGCCCGAAACCCAGGACCGCGTGCCGGTGGCCGGCAAGGTGGTCTGGGTCACGCCCACCGGCGCCCAGGGCAATCGCACCGCGGGCGTGGGCGTGCAGTTCGCCGATGGCAACGAGGGTGAGGCGGCCAAGGGCCGCATCGAGACCCTGCTCGCCGGCACCCTCAATTCGGACAAGCCGACCCACACCATGTAGGTCGGCCCGGCCGGTGGTTCATGCCACCGGCGCGTCCCGCAGGGCCGGGTGGTCCCAGCCCGGGCGCGGGGCGAAGCGGTCGCCGTAGCGGCCCTGCAGGGCCTTGAGCCGCTCGAGCAGCCTGTCGGCGCCGACGCTGCGGATGTGCTGGATCGGACCGCCGCGGAACGGCGCAAATCCGGTGCCGAAGATCACCCCCGCATCCAGCAGGTCCGCATCCTCCACCACGCCTTCGGCGAGCGCTGCCACCGCTTCGTTGAGCAGGGCCAGCACCAGGCGGTCCTCCAGATCTTCCGGCGTCTGGTAGTCCTTGGGCAGCTCAGGCTTCTTCGGCTTGCCGTTTTCCCAGGTGTACAGACCCTGGCCGTCCTTCTTGCCGCGCTTGCCCTGTTCGGGCGGAGTGGCCAGTGCGGGCGGGATATCCAGGCCGAGGAAGGGTGCCAGCTCGCGACCCACGCCCGAGGCGATGTCCAGGCCCACCGTATCGATCAGTTCGATCGGGCCCATGGGCATGCCGAACTTCACCGCCGCCCGGTCGATGGCCGCCCCCGGAATGCCTTCCGAGTAGGCCGTGGCCGCTTCCAGCATGTACGGAAACAGCAGCCGGTTGACCAGGAAGCCCGGCGTGCCCGCCACCGGTACCGGCAGCTTGCCGATCGCGCGACAGAACGACGCCAGGCGCTGCGCCGTGGCCGGATCCATCGCATCGTGGCGCACGATCTCCACCAGCGGCATTTTCGCCACCGGGTTGAAGTAGTGCAGGCCGGCAAAGCGGGCCGGGCGCTGCAGTCCGGTAGCCAGTTCCGCCAGCGGAATGGAGGAGGTGTTGCTGGTGAGCAGCGCGTCCGGGCCCAGCTTGGGCTCCACCTGCGCATACAGGCCGCGCTTGGCGTCGGCATCCTCGATGATCGCTTCGATCACCAGGTCCGCTTCGGCCAGGCCGGCGCCTTCCAGATCGGATTTCAGCCGCGCCGCCACTTCCGGCCGCTTGGCATCGTCCTTCACCCGCCGGGAAAACAGCTCCTGGGCGCGCTCGAGCGCCTTGTCGATATAGGCCTGCTCGCGGTCCTGCAGGGTCACCTGGATGCCGCGGTAGGCCGACCATGCGGCAATATCGCCGCCCATCACCCCGGCACCGATCACGTGCAGCCGCTGCACGCCGTGCTCGCCGCTGCCCTGGGCCTTGAGCCGCTCCTGGAGGAAGTACACCCGGGTCAGGTTGCGCGCGGTCGGGGTGCCGGCCAGCTTCACCACCGACCTGCGCTCGGCGTCCAGCAGCGCCTGGGTGCCGCCGCCCGCACGGCGCCAGGTGTCGATCAGCGAATACGGCGCCGGGTAGTGTTCCTTGCGCGCCTTGCCCGCGACCTGCTTGACCAGAATCGGCGCCAGCACCTGGCGGACCGGCCACAGGTTGGTGGCCCAGCCCATGAAGCGCTGTTTGAACGGGCGCGTGGTGCCCTTGAGCGCCAGCCCGGCGGCGGCGTCTTCCAGCAGGGCCGGCTCGGCCACCTTGTCCACCAGGCCGATGCCGC
>DXCY01000267.1 GCA_019115725.1 Candidatus Luteimonas excrementigallinarum | reverse complement strand
CGCGCGGACACCACCACCACCGGCAGTTCCGGGTAATGCGCCCGCAGGTACACCAGCACGCTGAAGCCGTGCGCGCCGGGCATGTTGAGATCCAGCAGCAGCAGGTCGGCATCGGGCTCGGCCTCGATCAGCCGGTACAGGCCATCGGCATCCTCGGCCTCGCGCAGCGTGGCCTGCGGAAGCACGCGGGCGATGGCGCCGCGCAGGGCTTCCCGGAACAGCGGGTGATCGTCTGCGATCAGCAGGGTTGGCATCGGCTGCGGCAGCTCGGCTGAACGGAATCCGAGTGTGCACCATGACGCCGCGGGCGTCACGCCGGCGCCGGATGCACACGGCCCGCCTCCCTCCGGAGTGCGGGCCGCGTGGTGGGTGAAGCCCTCAGCGCAGGGCTTCGCCCGGCTCAGGCCTGGCGGCGGTCGTTGACCAGGGCCTCGACCACCGAGGGGTCGGCCAGGGTGCTGGTATCGCCCAGCTGCTCGGGCGCGTTCTCGGCGATCTTGCGCAGGATGCGGCGCATGATCTTGCCCGAGCGGGTCTTGGGCAGGGCGTGCGCCCACTGCAGGTGGTCGATCATGGCGATCGGCCCGATCTCCTTGCGCACGTGGGCGATGAGCTCCTTGCGCAGCTCCTCGCTGCCCTCTTCGTCGCCGATCAGGGTCACGTAGGCATAGATGCCCTGGCCCTTGATGTCATGCGGGAAGCCGACCACCGCGGCCTCGGCCACCTTGTCGTGGGCCACCAGCGCGCTCTCCACCTCGGCGGTGCCGATGCGATGGCCGGACACGTTGATCACGTCATCCACGCGGCCGGTGATCCAGTAGTAGCCGTCGGCATCGCGGCGGCAGCCGTCACCGGTGAAATAGGTACCCGGGTAGGTCTTGAAATAGGTGTCGATGAAGCGCTCGTCATCGCCATAGACGGTGCGCATCATGCCGGGCCAGGCATCGGTGATGACCAGGTTGCCTTCACCCTCGCCCTCGATCACCTCGCCGTTGGCATCCACCAGCGCGGGCTGCACGCCGAAGAACGGGAACGTGGCCGAGCCGGGCTTGAGATCGAACGCGCCCGGCAGCGGGGCGATCAGGATGCCGCCGTTCTCGGTCTGCCACCAGGTATCGACGATCGGGCAGCGGCCCTCGCCGACCACGTCGTGGTACCAGCGCCAGGCCTCGGGGTTGATCGGCTCGCCCACCGTGCCGAGCAGGCGCAGCGACTGGCGCGAGGTGGCCTTCACCGGCTCCTCGCCCTCGCGCATCAGCGCGCGGATGGCGGTGGGCGCGGTGTAGAAGATGGTGACCTTGTGCTTGTCGACCACCTGCCAGAAACGCGAATAGTCCGGGTAGTTGGGCACGCCCTCGAACACCAGCGTGGTGGCGCCGTTGGCCAGTGGTCCGTAGACGATGTAGCTGTGGCCGGTCACCCAGCCCACGTCAGCCGTACACCAGTAGACGTCGTCGTCCTTGATGTCGAACACCAGCTCGTGGGTATAGGCGGCGTACACCAGGTATCCGCCGGTGGTGTGCAGCACGCCCTTGGGCTTGCCGGTGCTGCCCGAGGTGTAAAGGATGAACAGCGGATCCTCGGCGTTCATGCGCTCCGGCTCGCACTCGGCCGGCTGGTCGTCGACCACGGCGTCGTACCAGCGGTCGCGCGGCATCTGCATGTCCACCGCGCCGCCGGTGTGGCGTACCACCAGCACCGTTTCCACGGACTGGGTGCCGGGCAGCTTGAGCGCCGCGTCAACGTTGGCCTTCAGCGGCACCTTTTTGCTGCCGCGCAGGCCCTCGTCTGCGGTGATGATCAGCTTGGCCCCGCAGTTGCCGACGCGATCGGCAATGGAGTTGGGCGCGAAGCCGCCGAAGACCACCATGTGGATCGCACCGATGCGGGCGCAGGCGAGCATCGCGATCGCGGCCTCGGGGATCATCGGCAGGTAGATCGTGACCCGGTCGCCCTTCTTCACCCCCAGCGCGCGCAGCGCATTGGCCAGTTTGCACACGCGCTCGTGCAGCTCGCGGTAGGTGATGTTCTGCGCCGGGGTGTCAGGGGAGTCGGGCTCGAACACGATGGCGGTCTTGTCGCCGCGCTCGGCCAGGTGGCGGTCCAGGCAGTTGACGCTGACGTTGAGCTCGCCGTCGTCGAACCAGCGGATGCGGAAATCGTCCAGGTCGAAACTGGTGTCCTTGATCCGGGTCGGCTTCTTCATCCAGTCCAGGCGTTCGGCGGCACGCCCCCAGAAAGTGTCGGGGTCGCTGAGCGATTGCTGGTAAAGCCGGTCATACTCTTCCCTGCCGATACGGGCCCTGGCGGCGAAATCGGCGGGTACCGGATAGATGTCCTGGGGCGTGGTCATGCAGTGTTCCTCCCGAAACTGTGGTCCTGACTCCAGTGTGCCGTATCCGCCTCCTGCCAGGCTTAGACCTTGGTCTATCCGTATGCTGCAATACGACCAATTGGGAATACGCTCGGGATCACCGGCCTGCAGGCTGCCTGCGGCCACGCCCTGTGCTGCGTCCCGGAACCAACTCCTGGAGAGATACATGTCTGGATCACACCGCGCCGGCACCGCCGGCATCGCCCCGGCCCTGCGCCGGCCCCTGGCCACCGCGGTCCTGCTGGCCCTGATGGCCCCCGGTCTGGCACTGGCCCAGAGCCCGCGCGAGCAGGAGCTCGAGGCCCGGGTTGCCGAACTGGAGCGCGTGGTGCAGCAGCTGCTTGACCAGCAGGCCAGCCCTGCCGCTCCGGCGCAGCAGACCGCCCAGGTGCCGGCCCCCGCGCCCGCCCCGGCCGTCCCTGCCGGCGCGCAGCCGATCCAGTCCACCACCATCACCCCGCAGGCCAACCCCGGCACCCGCTTCACCGTGGGCGGCATGGTGCGCCTGGATGCCATGGCCACCAAGACCACCGACGGCGAGATCGCCAAGGGCACCGCGGGCCGCGACTTCTACGTACCCGGCGTGATCCCGGTCGGCGGCGAAGGTGCGGACGTGTACATGGACAGCACCGCCAAGTTCTCGCGCCTGTGGTTCGACGCCAGCACCGAACTCGACACCGGCGACAAGCTCGGCGCGCGCTTCGAGATGGACTTCTTCGGCGGCTCGCTGGGCAACACCGCGGCCACCAACACCTACGGCGCCATCGTCCGCCACGCCTACGTGACCTGGAACAACCTGCTGGTCGGCCAGACCTGGTCGAACTTCATGGATACCGCGGCGCTGATCGACGCGGTGGACTTCATCGGCCCGACCGACGCGGTGGTGTTCGTGCGCCAGCCGCAGATCCGCTACACCCACGGCCCGCTCACCGTCTCGCTGGAAAACCCCGAGACCACCGTGCAGCCGTTCGGCGGCGCCCCGCGCGTGATCACCGGTGACAACAGCGTGCCCGACCTGATCGCCCGCTACACCCACAAGGCCGACTGGGGCCACTTCGGCGTGGCCGGCATGGCGCGCCAGCTCAAGTACGAACCGGTTGCCGGCAGCTCGGATACCGCCACCGGCTTCGCCGCCAGCATCAGCGGCCTGGTCAAGCTGGGCGAGCGCACCGACATCCGCTACCAGGCCACCGGTGGCGAAGGCTTCGGCCGCTACATCGGCCTGGCCACGATCCAGCAGGACGCCATGGCCGACGCGGCCGGCAACATCGACGCCCTGGGCGGCTGGGCCGCCTACGTGGGCCTGCGTCACGTGTTCAACCCGAAGCTGCGCGGCAACCTGTACTACGCCCGTTCGCAGTGGGACAACACCACCGACCTGACCGGTTTCGGCGTCACCCGCCGGGTGCACTCCACCCACGCCAACCTGATCTGGTCGCCCGCACCGAAGCTGGACTTCGGTATCGAAGCCATCTGGGGCGAGCGCACGCTGGAATCCGGCGCCGACGGCGAGCTGCTGCGCCTGCACACCACCGCGCGCTACTCGTTCTAGGGCGTTCGAAAAAAGCGCTATTGCTGATAAACGGAAAAGGCCCGCGGAAGCGGGCCTTTTTTGTGGCTCTTCTCCAAAGTCCGGAGCTGCTTCTTCGATGTACCTCGTCGTGACCTGATGGGCCCCGCCGCGGCCGATGCACCAGCGGCTTACCAACCCTTCCTTTCCCCTCATTGGGAAATGAATAAAAACCCGCGATCGAAGCCTTCCGATCGCGGGTCAGGTTGTCACCCGGAGCGCGCCTGACTCAGCGCACCACCAGCACCGGAAGCGTACTGTGCGTGATCACCGCATTCGCCTGGCTGCCCAGCAGCAGCCGGTTGATTCCCCGGCGCCCATGCGTCGCCATCACGATCAGATCCGCCCCCCGCTCCTTCGCCACCTCCAGGATCGCCTCGGCCGGATACGTATCGGCCACATAATGCGTCTCGTGCGTCACCCCCAGCGCACTGGCACGCTCGCCAGCCGCCGACAGGATCTTCGCCGCCGAATCCCGCGCATGCGTGCGGTACTCATCCAAAAGGCTCGGCGTCCCGCCCCAGAGCTGGCCCGCATCAACCGACTGCCAGGGCTCCGTGGCCGTCACGATGGTCACCTTCGCCTCCATGGCAACGGCCATCCTGAGCCCCTGCTCCAGTCCCTTCGTGGCCAGTTCCGATCCATCCGTGGCGATCAGGATGTGCTTGTACATGGAATCACTCCCGTCAGCTGTGGAATCAACATGGTACCGGGCCGCATTGCCGCGGCCCGGTACCCCGCATCAGTGGTCGCTCGCCGAGCTGGCCCCGATACCGGTCTGGCTGCGCACGGTGAGCGCGGTGAACGCTTCGCGCTCCTGCTCCGCGGCCTTGCTGCGGTCAGTGACCGAGAACAGCCAGATCGCGATGAAGGCCAGCGGGATCGACACGATGCCCGGGTTCGGGAACGGCGTGATCGGCGCGGCGTTGCCGAACACATCCACCCACACCGTGCTGCTGAGCAGCACCCACAGCGTGGCCACGATCAGCCCGGTGAAGCCGCCGATGGTCGCGCCCCGGGTGGTGCAGCCACGCCAGGCGATCGACAGCACCAGCACCGGGAAGTTGGCACTGGCCGCTACCGCAAAGGCCAGGCCCACCATGAAGGCCACGTTCTGGTTCTCGAACACGATGCCCAGCAGGATCGCCAGCACGCCCAGGGTCACGGTGGAGATGCGCGAGATCCGCAGCTGCTGCTTCTCCGTGGCACGGCCGCGGGCAAACACGTTGGCATACAGGTCATGCGAGATCGCCGCCGCACCGGCCAGCGCAAGGCCCGCCACCACCGCCACGATGGTGGCGAAGGTGACTGCGGCCAGGAAGCCCAGCAGCAGGCTGCCGCCCAATGCATTGGCCAGGTGCACCGCCACCATGTTGGTGCCGCCGATCAGGCCCTGGATCATGTCGAAGCTGCCGTCGGAGGCGACCTCGAAGAAGTCCGGGTTGCGCACCAGGTAGGCGATCGCACCGAAGCCGATGATGAACGTGAGCAGGTAGAAGTAGCCGATGAACGTGCTCGCGTAGATCACCGATTTGCGCGCCTCCTTGGCGTTGGCCACGGTGAAGAAGCGCATCAGGATGTGCGGCAGGCCCGCGGTACCGAACGCCAGCGCGATGCCCAGCGACAGCGCGTTGAGCGGGTTGCCACTCACCTGCGAGCCCGGCGCCATGATCGCGTTGCCGGTCGGATGCACGGACACCGCTTCGGCCAGCATCGCATCCGGGTTGAAGTTGAACCCGGCCAGCACCAGGAACGCCAGCAGCGAGGCGCCGAACAGCATCAGCACCGCCTTGATGATCTGTACCCAGGTGGTGGCGGTCATGCCGCCAAAGCCCACGTACACCATCATCAACGCGCCAACGATGACCACCGCCACGTTGTACTGGATGCCGAACAGCAGCACGATCAGCTTGCCCGCGCCCACCATCTGGGCAATCAGGTACAGGGCGATGATCAGCAGCGATGCGCTGGAGGCCAGCACCCGCATCTTCGTCTGCCCAAGCCTGAACGAGGTCACGTCGGCAAAGTTGTAGCGGCCAAGGTTCCT
>DXCY01000266.1 GCA_019115725.1 Candidatus Luteimonas excrementigallinarum | reverse complement strand
TATTTGGTGGTGGAATGCAGCACCGCGTCGGCGCCGAAGGCGATCGGGTTCTGCAGGGCCGGCGACAGGAAAGTATTGTCCACCGCCACCAGCGCCCCGGCCCGCTGCGCCGCGTTGATCACAAAGCGCAGGTCGGTGATCCGCAGCAGCGGGTTGGAGGGCGTTTCCACCAGCACCAGCTTCGGTCCGGTCGCCAGCGCATCGGCCAGCGAACGCGGACAGGTCAGGTCGGCGGTGACCAGTTCGAAATGTCCCTTGCGCGCCAGCGCATCAAACAGCCGCCAGCTGCCACCGTAGGCATCGTGCGGAACCACCAGCCGATCGCCCGGCTCCAGCAGCGCGTGCAGCAGCAGGGTGATGGCCGACATGCCGGTGGAGGTCACCACGCCGCCGGCGCCGCCCTCCAGCGTTGCCAGCGCATCGCCCAGCAGGTCGCGGGTGGGATTGCCGCTGCGGGTGTAGTCATAGCGACGCGGCTGGCCGAAACCTTCAAAGCTGAAGTTGGACGAGAGCACCAGCGGCGGCACCACCGCGCCCCAGGCCGGATCGGACTCGATGCCGGCGCGTACCGCCCGGGTGGCGGGCGCCAGCGCAGCTTCACCCCGGGGGAGATTGAAATGGCTCATGCCGCGCCCTCCGCATCGGCCAACGCAGCGCGCAGGATCGCATCGACCTTGCCGTGCTCCTTCAGGAAGGCATCGTGGCCATAGGCCGAGCGCAGCACCCGCAGCCTGCCCGGTACGCCCAGCCCTTCCACCAGCGCCACGGAATCATCCAGCGGCGCCAGCCAGTCGCCTTCCACCGCCACCACCGTGGCCGGCACCCGGATCGCCGCCGGATCGACCCGGTGCAGGTCGATCGATTCCGACAGCCGCAGCCACGCGGTCACCGAAGTGCGCGACACAAAGCGCGCGCCGGCCGCATCCAGGTAGTCCTCCGCCGCCACCCGCACCCGGCCGTTGATGATCTCCGGCGGCGCATCGAAGCGCCCGGCGAACTCCTCCGGCGTGCGGTAGCTCAGCATCGCGAACTGCCGGGCCAGTCCCAGCCCCTGCACATCCGAGCACTGCAGCTCGCCCAGTCCCACCGCGCGCCGCTGCAGGGCCCGCCAGGCAGCCGCATAGGGATGGGCGCGATGGGCCCCGCTCACCGCCACCAGCCGCTGCAACTTGACGGGGTGGCGCGCGGCAAACTGCAGCCCCACCAGCGCCCCGTAGGAATAGCCGACAAAGGCGTCCAGGCGCGCGATGCCAAGCCCCTCCAGCAGCGCGGCCGCCGCATCCGCCTGGTCGGCGGTATCGATCGGGGCGTCCAGACGGCCGTCGGCACCCACGAAATCGAAGGCAAGCACCCGGCGCCGGGCCGGATCCAGCGCGCGGCCCGGACCGATCAGGCCGTCCAGCCAGCCGCGTTCGGGAAAAGATGCGCTTGCGGCCGCGTGGCGATGGGCGGAGATGCCGCCGGCCACCAGCACCACCGGCGCATCCACCGGCCCCTGGCTCTCCCAGGACAGGGTCACCCGGCGGCGTCCTGCGTGACGCATCTCCAGCTCCACCTGCAGCTCCCCGCGTGACGCGGGCACGGTGACCGGGCCGCCCGTGGCAGCCGCTGTGGAGGAAAGGGTGGGAACCGCTACCGCCGCTTCAAACAGACTCATGACGCATCCGCCTCAACAGGAAAGAGGCCATCGATGCATGCGGGAAGCCGGGAGGGATGTGGGCACTGCCGTGGTCACGCGAGGTGTCCGCAACAGCCATCTTCCGGTGGACGCAACAGGTCCCCGCAGGACTTGGCACCTTTCCCCCGGAACGCGCTGCGCCCCGTGAAGTGGTTGCCCCGGCATCAAAGGGCCTGTCCCTCCGCCGGTCTCGATGGATGCAGGCATCCTGCCCATCCCGTCCGACGATGTCAATCCTTTTATCCAGATAGAGAGATACACCCACATTCCCGCCCGACGCCATTCCGAAACCGGCGCGGCTTGGCCATAATCCGCCAATGACGATCCATCGCCTCCTGCTTGCGCTGCTGCTCAGCGCCTTCGCCGCCTCCTGCGCCACCACCCACGACACCTCCACCCGCGCCTCCGCGCACCGGGTAAGCGGGCCTGCCGGTGACAGCGTGGAAGTGACGGAAAGCTTCATCACCATCGCATCGCCCGACGATGAGCTGGATTCGCTGGCCACCTGGACCGCGCCGGATGGCCAGGTGCTGGTGATGGCCACCGCCAAATCCACCCACCGCCTGGTGGTGTACGACGGCAACAGCGGCGAGCGCCTGCGCGAGATCGGCGGCAAGGGCCGCGGGCCGGGCGAGTTCACCCGACCCAACGGGATCATTGCCTACGCCGACCTGGTCTTCGTCACCGAGCGTGACGTGCCGCGGGTGCAGGTGCTGTCACTGCCCGGCTTCGAGCCGGTCGGCAGCTTTGGCGAAGATGTACTGCGCAGCCCCTACGGGATCTGGCTGCACGAGTCCGCCCCGGGCGAGCTGGAGGTCTTCGTCACCGACAGCTTCATGCACGGCAGCGATTACAGCGTGGTACCGCCGCTGGAGGAACTGGACCAGCGCGTGCGCCGCTTCCGCCTGCAGCTGGCCGACGGCGCCCTGGTGGCCACCTATCGTGGCTCGTTTGGCGACACCAGCCAGGCCGGCGCGCTGCGCATGGTCGAATCGCTCTGGGGCGACCCCGCCCACGACCGCCTGCTGGTGGCCGATGAGGACCGCCGCAATGTCTCCACCCTGCGCGAGTACACCCTGGAGGGCCGCTACACCGGCAACAGCCTGCCCGGCAGCTTCGGCGGCGAGGCCGAAGGCGTGTCACTGTGGGACTGCGGGCCGGAAGAAGGCTACTGGATCGCCGTCGACCAGCTGGTGCCCCACTCACTGTTCCACGTGCACGAGCGCGCCAGCCTTGCCTATCGCGGCAGCTTTCGCGGCGGGGTCACCGCCAATACCGACGGCATCGCCCTGCACCTGTCCCCGATGGCCCGCTTCCCTGCCGGGGTCATGTATGCGGTCCACGATGACCGTTCCATCAGCGCATTCGACCTGCGCCACGTGATCCAGGCGCTGGACCTGGACCAGGCCTGCCTGCACTGACCGGCATGCGCGGCCACGCTGCGATCCTCGCCGTGACCCTGCTGCTGTTCGGCGCCGGCACCGCGGCCGCGGCTCCACACGATCCACCGGCCCCGGCAACTGCACAACACGGCTCCGAACGCGAGCCCGCACCCATGGCCCGGCTGCGGCTGGAACCGTTTGAGGACGGCCTGCTGGCCTGGGCCGAAAACACCCTGGCCGGCCCGATCGAAGTGATGCTGCACGTCGACGGCGCACCGGTCACGGCCCGCCCCGCCCTGCCCGCCCGGGCCACCGTGCCGGCGCACGGCCGGGTGCTGGTGGCGCACATCGAATCCGCCGGCACCCGCGGCGCACGATTCCGGCTGGAGGCCGTGCCCGGCCATCCCAGCGTTCGCCACCGGGAGGTCGAATATGCCTGGCCGCTGGCCGGCGTGCCGCTGCGCATTACTCAGGGCTGGGGCGGCACGTTCAGCCATGCCTATCCGGACAACCGCCACGCGGTCGATTTCGCCGTCGCGGTGGGCGTACCGGTGCTGGCCGCGCGCGACGGCACGGTGATGCAGGTGGAATCCGGATTCTCCGCGGCCGCCGTCGACCGGCACTTCGGCGGCCAGGCCAACCACGTCCGCGTCCTCCACGATGACGGCACCATGGCCCTGTACGCCCACCTGGATGCCAACGGCGTGTTCGTCCGCCCCGGCCAGCGGGTGCGCCGCGGCCAGCGCCTGGGCCTGTCGGGCAACACCGGGTTCAGCACCGGGCCGCACCTGCACTTCGTGATCCAGGCCAATCGCGGCATGCGCCTGGAGTCCCTCCCCTTCCGCATGTTCGGCCCGGGCGGGATCCTGCGCTTCCACGATCCCACCCCGTAGGCCCGGCACGTATAATTTCCGGTTTCCCCAAGGTCCCGGCGCCCGCGCGGCGGGAATGATCATGCCCGACGTTTCCAGAGAAGCCGCCCGCCGCCGGACCTTCGCGATCATTTCGCATCCGGACGCCGGCAAGACCACCCTGACCGAAAAGCTGCTTTTGTACGGGGGCGCCATCCAGACCGCCGGCTCCGTCAAGGGCAAGCAGAGCGCCCGCCACGCCGTGTCCGACTGGATGGACATTGAAAAGCAGCGCGGCATCAGCGTCACCTCGTCGGTTTTGCAGTTCCACTACGACGGCAAGTGCATCAACATCCTGGA
>DXCY01000265.1 GCA_019115725.1 Candidatus Luteimonas excrementigallinarum | reverse complement strand
CAGGACACGGGCGGAAGCTGGAAGCAGAAGTAGCCGGCGGCAGCGGGGCGTCGATGCGACAATGACGCCCCTTTTCCGACCCAAGTGACGCAGTGGCCCGCATCGACCAGACGCCGTTTGAAATTGAAATCCTGGAACTTGGCCATGACGGCCGCGGCATTGGCCGCCGCGACGATGGCAAACCGGTACTGGTCTCGGGCGCGCTGCCAGGCGAGCGGGTGCTGGCGAAGCAGACCCGGCGCACGCGCGAGGCCGACCTGGCCGCAGCGCTGGAGGTGTTACAGGCCTCTCCGCATCGGGTAGAGCCGCGCTGTCCCCATTTTGGCGTGTGTGGCGGCTGCGTGCTGCAGCACCTGGACGGCGGCCAGCAGATCCTGGTCAAGCAGAACCGGCTGCTGGCGCAGTTCCGCGACGCCGGGGTGAGCCCGGAAACCGTACTGGCACCGCTGGTGGACGCGGCCTGGGGTTACCGCCGCAAGGGTCGCCTGTCGGTACGCCGGGTACAGAAGAAGGACAGGACCCTGGTCGGCTTCCGCGAGCTGGATCCGCGCTTCGTGGCTGATCTGGGCGAGTGCCATACCGCGATCCCGCAGGTGGGCATGCGCATTGCCGCGCTGTCGGCGCTGATTGAATCGCTGCAGGCGCGCCAGGCGATCCCGCAGGTGGAGTTCATCGCCGGGGATGCCACCGTCGCCCTGGTGTTCCGCCACCTCGAGCCGCTGGGTGCCGAGGATCTGGCAGCGCTGGAGGCCTTCGGCCGTGCGCATGAGCTGGCGATCTTCCTGCAGCCCGGCGGCGTGGATTCTGTGCATCCGCTGTGGCCGGCGGCGCCGCCGGAACTTTCGTTCCGCCTGGGACCCTGGGATGTCGAGCTGGGCTTCCAGCCGCTGGATTTCATCCAGGTCAACGCCGGGCTCAACGAAAAGATGATCGCGCTGGCGCTCGAGTTGCTGGAGGTTGGTCCCGGGCAGCGGGTGCTGGACCTGTTTTGCGGGCTGGGCAACTTCACCCTGCCGCTGGCGCGCACCGCCGCCGAGGTGGTGGGGGTGGAAGGCGATGCAGGGCTGGTGGCACGGGCCCGCGCCAACGCGCAGCGCAACGGGCTGGGGCAGGTGGAGTTCCATGCCGCCGACCTGACCCAGGACCAGGGCAATGCCCCGTGGATGGCGCAGGGCTTCGACCGCCTGCTGCTGGATCCGCCGCGCTCGGGTGCGATCGACGTGCTGCGTCAGCTGCCGCTGGAGCGGTTCGGCCGCATCGTCTACGTGAGCTGCCACCCCGATACGCTGGCCCGCGATGCCGCCTACCTGGTCAACGAGCGCGGCTGGACGCTGCGCAAGGCCGGAGTGATGGACATGTTTCCGCACACGGCCCACGTTGAATCCATCGCCATGTTCGAGCGTGGCTGAGGAGGCGCAATGGCAATCGAGATTGAACGCAAGTTCCTGGTGCGCGGTGATGCCTGGCGCGGCGCCGCGGAGCGCTCCGAGGCAATGGCGCAGGGCTATCTGAATCAGGTCGACGGCCTGGCAGGCGGCGATCTGGCCAGCGTGCGCGTGCGCCTGGAAGGCCCGCGGGCAGCGCTGAACATCAAGTCCTGCGAGGCCGGGCGCAGCCGCCAGGAGTTTGAATATCCCGTGCCGGTGGAAGACGCCCGCGCGCTGCTGGCCCTGTGCACCGGCGGCCGGGTGGAGAAGCAGCGCCACTATGTGCCCCACGGCGGGCACCTGTGGGAGCTGGATGAATTTGAAGGCCTGAACGCCGGGCTGCTGGTGGCCGAGATCGAACTGTCGGCGCTGGATGAGGCATTCGAGCGTCCGGACTGGCTGGGCCCGGAAGTCACCGACTACCAGCGCTACTACAACATCGCCCTGTCCCAGCGTCCCTTCAGTGCATGGAGCGAGGCGGAACAGCGCGGTCTCGGGGAGGGCGAAGATGCGCGTTGACCTGTGGTCCGACCTGGTGTGCCCGTTCTGCTGGATCGGCATCACCCACTTCCGCCGCGGCCTGGCCCTGCTGGGCAGCGAAGCGCCGCCGATCGAACTGCGCTGGCGCGCCTTCATGCTGGACCCGGAGGCCGATGCCACGCCGGTGCCGCTGGCCGAGGCCTATGCGCACAAGTTCGGCGGCGAAGAGCAGGCGGCGGCCATGTTTGCGCGGGTGGAAGCCGCTGGCCGCGAAGCAGGCCTGCCGATTGATCTTTCCCGCGGACAGGTGCGGGTGACCACCCGCGAGGCACACCGGCTGATGTGGCTGGCCCGGGAGCGGGGCGTCGATGTCGATGCCGTGGCCGATGCGCTGTTCCACGCCCATTTCGCCAAAGGCCGGAACCTGGCCGATCCCGCCACCCTGGTGCAGGCCGGCGCGGCAGGCGGGCTGCCGGAAGATGCGGTCAAGGCCCTGCTGGCAGGAACGGACGGCGGGCAGCAGGTGCAAGCTGATATGGGGCAGGCCCGGCAGATCGGAATTTCCGCGGTGCCTTTCTTCGTCCTGGACGGCCGCCTGGCGGTACGCGGCGCGCAGCCGCCGGAGGCCTTTGCAGCGGCCATCCGCCAGGCGCTGGGCCATGCGCCCGCACCGCATCTGCCACAATGAACGCACTGATGCCGCACCGGTATCAACGGAGGAAAACCGCATGCTCGTGATCGGCATTGCCGGCACTGAACTGACCCCGGCAGAGCGCGAATGGCTGCAGCACGATGCCTGCGCGGGCGTGATCCTGTTCACCCGGAACTTCGCCTCCCGCGCTCAGGTGGCCGAGCTGTCCGCGGCCATCCGCGAGGCCGCGCCGCGCCCGCAGCTGGTGTGCGTGGACCAGGAAGGGGGGCGGGTGCAGCGTTTCCGCGAGGGCTACAGCGCGCTGCCGCCGCT
>DXCY01000264.1 GCA_019115725.1 Candidatus Luteimonas excrementigallinarum | reverse complement strand
GCACTCGGGATGCGCCGGCTGTTCTGGTGGGGCGTGGCGGCGACCCTGCTGTACGGCGTGTACCTGACCGACTCGCGCGGCTCCTTCCTCGCGGTGATGGCGATGGGCGGCGTGTGGCTGTGGCTGCGCCGGGGGCTGCTCGTCGCCGGCACGCTGGGCACGCTGGGCATGGCCGGCCTGATGATGCTGCCCACCCGCATGCAGGAACTCGACGCCGGCGAGTCGTCCGCCTACGGCCGCATCGAGACCTGGTACGACGGCATCCAGATGTTCATCGCCCATCCGGTGCTGGGCGTTGGCCTCGGCAACTTCACCAGCCACACCGTCCTGACCGCGCACAACTCGTTCGTGCTGGTGCTGGCCGAGACCGGGATCATCGGCTACACGGTCTGGCTGGCGATGGTCGGCTACTGCTTCCTGATGCCGATCATGATCCTGCGCCTGCCCGCCACCATGGACGACCCCGGTCACCAGGTCCTGTGGACCGAGGAACGGAAGATGGCGATGACCCTGCTGATCGCCATGGTCGGATTCTTCGCCTGCGCGTTCTTCCTCAGCCGCAGCTACGTGATTCTGCTCTACATCCTGCTTGGCCTGGTCACCGGCTGGTACGGCGGGGTGCAGGAGCGCTGGGGCGGCATGCCGGTGCTGAGCGTCAAGCGCGACTGGCTCAAGTGGTGCGTCGTCGCCGTCGCCAGCACGGTCGCCCTGTGGCTGCTGGTCAAGGTCCTGTTCGTGATGGCCGGCTGATGAACACGCGCGACCAGGTCATCCGCAACACCCTGTTCTCCTCGCTGGGGATCTACACCGAGTATTTCCTGGGCATGCTGACGTCGATCATCATCGCCCGGCACCTGGGGCCGACGGACTTCGGCGCCTACAGCCTGGTGATCTGGCTGGTCGCGACCGGCGTGGTGATCACGAACTCGGGGGTGGCCAGCGCGATCATCAAGTTCGTGGCCGAGCTGCGTGGCGCCGATCGCCAGGCACAGATCCGTCCGCTGTTGACGTGGGCCTGGCGCGTACAGGGCGCGTTCCTGGCCATAGTGCTGCTGGGCGGCACGGCCCTGTTCCTGCTGCATGGACAGCGGCTGGTGGCCAATTTCAACCACGGCGCGCTGCTGGCGATCCTGCTGGTCACGACCGCCCTGCGCGCCTCGTACATGCTCAACATCGCCATCGCCAAAGGCTACGAGAATTTCCGCGTCACCGCGGCGATCGCGGTCATCGTCGCACCGCTGAACCTGCTGCTCATCCTGGTGGTGTGGTGGCTGGACGGACCGATGGTGTGGTTCCTGGGCACCTACACGGCGTCGAGCTTCGTGTTCTGGTGGATATCGCGCAGGCAGATCGAGCCGCTCCTTCCTCCCGCCCAGCCGTACGAGCCGCTCGACGAGGGTCTCCGCACGCGCCTGCGCAGCTACACGGCGCTGGTCGCGGTGACCGTGGCGATCAGTTTCGTCACCGCCAGCGAAGTCGAGGTCCTGTTCCTGACCCTGTTCGATTCGGCAGCCTCGGCCGGCCAGTTCAAGGTCGCCTTCCAGCTCTCCAGCGGCGCGCTGCTGCTGGTGCCCGGGGTGTTCGGCGCCCTCCTGCTGCCGATGATGGCCAATGCGCTGGCCCAGGGCCCCGAGGTCGCGGGCCGCCGGATGGCGGTATCGACCACCTATCTGGCCGCGCTGGCGGCGCCGCTGGTCGCGTTCGGGGTGGTGTTTGCGGACGCGATCATCGGCCTGCTGTACGGCGAGGCATACGCGCCGGCCGCCTTCGCGTTCGCCCTCTGTCTCTCCACGGGCGCGTTCTCGACCCTGTCCCTGGCCGCCTCCGGCTACCTGCTCGGGTCGGACCGGCAGCGCACGCTGATGTTCGTCGTGCTTGGGGGAGTGATCGTGAAGGTGGCGCTGGACATCAGCCTGGTCCAGCGCTACGGGCTGACCGGCGCGGTGGCCGCATATGGCGCCACCAGCGTGCTGGTCGGGACCGTGATGATCGGGATCGCGCTGTACCACAGCGGCGCCAGGCTCGAATGGGGGCGGATGGCGCGCGTGCTCGTCGCGGCGCTGCTCGCCGCCGGCATCGCGTGGGCGGTGCGCGGCCAGCTGGCGGTGCTGCCGGGCCTGGTGCTTGGAGGGATCCTGCTGTCCTTCGCGTATGTCGCCGGCACGCTCCTGCTCGGCTTCTGGAGCGCCCCGGACCTGCAGCACATCCAGGCCCTGCATTCACGGATGGCCGGGGGGAGGCCCGCCTTCGTCGGCCGTATCCTCGGCTGGGCCGCACGCCGCGCGGAGGCCGCCGCATGAGCCTGTACGAACACGCGTTCCGCCGCCTGCTCTATCCCGGCTACGAGGGGTTGCGCGGGCGCCGCACGCTCCAGCACCTGGGCGAGTACCAGGCCAACCAGTGGCGCTCGCCGGAGGAAATCGCCGGGCTCCAGTGGGCCAAGCTCAAGGCGCTGGTCGAACACTGCTGGCGCGAGGTGCCGTACTACCGGGCCCGCTGGCAGGCGATCGGCTTCGAGCCTGGCGACCTCAGGTCCATGTCGGATTACGCGCGGCTGCCGGTGCTGACGAAGGCCGACATCCGGGAGAATTTTCATGGCCTCCAGGCGCGATCGCTTGGCCGCCACATGCTGTACAAGGCCACGGGCGGCTCGACCGGCGAACCGCTGCGCTTCGGCTACACGCGTGAGAGCAACGACCGGCGCGCGGCCGTGATGTGGCGCGGATACGGCTGGACCGGCGCGCGGATGGGCCGGCGCTCGCTGTTTCTCTGGGGCGGCGCGGTGGGCGACCCCGGACGCGGCGCCCAGCTGAAGGAGCGGCTGTATCACGCCGCGTTCCATCGCCGGATGCTCAACAGCTTCCTGATGCGCGACGACAACATGGCGGCCTACGCCGATGCCATCGCCGCCTACCGGCCCGAGGTGATCGTGGCCTATGTCGACCCGGTTTTCCGTCTATCCAGGTGGCTGCTTGAACATGGCCGCAGCATCCCCGGCGTAGCCACGGTGCTGGGTGCCGCGGAGGCGCTGCACGACTACCAGAGGTCGGTAATCGAAGCCGCGTTCCCCGGCGCGAAGGCGTACAACACCTACGGCTGCCGGGAATTCATGCTGATCGCCTGCGAAGCGGAGGATCGCGACGGGCTGCTTTCCAGCGCCGACCACCTGGTGGTCGAGCTGCTGGACGTAGAGCAGACCGACGACGGCAACGAGAGGGGGGAACTCGCCATCACCGACCTGCATAACATGGGCATGCCCTTCGTCCGTTACCTCAATGGCGACATTGCCAGTCGAAAAGGTGCCTGGCACGCCACCGGTGCGCGCGGGCTGCCGCGCCTGGCGCGCATCGACGGCCGCCGGCTGGACGCGATCCGCACGACGGACGGCCGCGTGCTGCCGGGCGAATTCTTCCCACACATGCTCAAGGACGTCGCCGGCGTGCGCCGGTTCCAGGTGGTGCAGGAAACGCTGGACCGCTTCACCCTGAAGCTGGTGCCCGGCCCGGAGTTCGACGGCCGGCAGGAAGCCTACGTGCGCCGCGAGATCGCGAAGGTGTTGGGCAGCGATGCCAGCCTGGACCTGCAGCGCGTGGATGACATCCCGCTCACCGCCAGCGGCAAGTTCCGGGTCACGGTGTCGAGGCTGCAGTGAGGATCACGCATGCGGTCGAGAACCTCAACCGGGGTGGACTGGAACGGGTCGTCATCGACCTCGCCTCGGCGCAGGCGGCGGCCGGACACGACTGCCAGGTCGTCTGCCTGTTCGAGGCCGGGACCCTGGCGCCAGAACTCACCGCCCGCGGCGTCCGCGTGATCGCATGCGGCAAGCGCGACGGCGCCGATGCGCGCGCGCTCTGGCGGCTGCGCCGCGCGCTCGCCGCACAGCGCACGGAGATCCTGCACAGCCACAACGACACCCCGCACTACTACGCGACGGTCGCCGCCCTCGGCCTGGACCTGCGCCGCGTGGTCAACACTCGCCACGGCATGGGCGCCTCCAGCCCCGCCAACCGTCGCGAGCGGCTGTTCCGGCACTCGATGCGCCTGGCCGACGTCTCGGTGGCGGTGTCGGAGGCGGCAGGCCACCGGCTCGCCAACGCCGGTCTGGTGGCGGCGCACAAGATCCGCGTCCTGCCCAACGGGATCCATCCCCGCCCCTTCAGCCCGCGCGAGCCCCGGCTGCGCCAACAGTTGGCAACCAGCCTCGGCCTGCCGCCGGAAACCCAACTGGTCGGCTTCGTTGGCCGTCTGAACTGGGCCAAGGACCTGCCCACCATGGTCGCCGCCTTCGCCCAGGTACGCGCACAGCGCGACGACGTCGCCCTGGTACTGGCCGGCGAGGGCGAAGAGCGCCCGGAGATCGAGGCGGCGATCGCGGGCGCCGGCATCGGCGACCGCGTGTTCCTGCTGGGCGACCGCAGCGATGTGCCGGCGCTGCTGCCAGCGTTCTCGATCTTCGCCATGTCTTCGATCTCGGAGGGCTATTCGATCGCCCTGCTCGAGGCCTGCGCCAGCGCGCTCCCGATCGTGGCGACACGGATCGGCGGCAACGGCGAGATCGTCAACGATGGCGTCAACGGCCTTGTCGTGCCGCCATCCGACCCCGACGCGCTGGCGGCGGCACTGATGCAACTGCTCGGGGACCCCGGCCTTGCCGACCGGATGGGGCGTGCCGGTCGCGCCTGGCTGTTGGAAAACGCGACCTTCGACGTCATGGCGTCGCGCTACCTCGACCTGTACGCGAGCGGGACGGAATGAACATTCTCGCCCTCACCAACCTGTTCCCGAGCGCGTGGGACCCGCTGCGCGCCAGCTTCAACCGCCAGCAGTTCGACCGACTCGCCCGTGTCCACGACCTGGAGGTCATGGTCGCGATCGATTTCCGCGACCGCCACCGCGGCCGGCGCGGCGAGCCGCCGCCGCTGTCGCACGCGCGCGCCACCGACTTCACCTTCTGGTATCCGCCGCGCATCGGCCGCAGCCTGCACGGGCTGGCCTGGTACGCATCGTTGATGACCCAGCGCGGGGCGGCGCTCCGGCGGGGACGCTACGACCTCCTGCTGGCCAGCTGGGGCTATCCCGATGCCGTGGGCACGGCCCGGCTCGCGCGCGCGCTTGGCATCCCGTACGTGGTCAAGGTGCACGGCAGCGACCTCAACCAGCAGGCCAACCACTGGCTGCAGCGACGACAGATTGCCTCCGCCCTGCGCGGCGCGCGCGCGGTGGTTGCGGTCAGCGCCGCGCTCGCCGAGCGCGCGCGTGAGCTGGGCCCGCCCACCGACCGCGTGCACGTGCTCTACAACGGCGTCGACGGCGACCACTTCCGTCCCGGTGATCGCGCCGCCGCGCGCGAACGGCTGTGTTTGCCGCCGGAGGCACCCCTGGTCCTCTATGTCGGCAACCTCAAGCCCGGCAAGGGCTGCCTGGACCTGCTGGAGGCGTTTCCGGGACTGCTCCAGCGCCAGCCGGACGCACGGCTCGCCTTCGTCGGCGACGGCCCCGCGGCGCGGGCCCTGCGCACGCGGGCGGGGGAACTGGGCATCGCGGACCGGGTAGTGTTCGCCGGCGCACGCGCGCACGACGAGCTGCCGGCATGGATGCACGCTGCCACCCTGCTCTGCCTCCCGAGCCACAACGAAGGCGTGCCCAACGTCGTCCTCGAGGCAATGGCCTGCGGCCTGCCGGTGGTGGCCAGCAACGTCGGTGGCATTCCCGAGGTGCTGCCCACGCACGCCGGCCGCATGGTACCTCCACGGGACCGCCAGGCCCTGGTCGATGCGCTGGACGAGGTGCTGCGCCGCGACTGGCCGCCCGGCCCGATCACCGCCCATGCCGCGCGCTACAGCTGGCATGACAACATCGAACGGCTGGACCGCATCCTGCAGGATGCGGCCCGCCCGGCCGCCCCCATGTGAGCCGAAGCATGCAGCCGCATTCCCGCAAGACCCGCCTGCTTGGACTGCTGCCGTCGTGGCTGGTGACCACGCGCGCGCGTGGGCATGGGCACGGGAAAGTGCTGTACCTGACCTTCGACGACGGCCCGGACCCGGGGCACACGCCGGCGGTCCTCGACCTGCTGCGGCAGCACGGCGCAAGCGCGACCTTCTTCCTGGTCGGCGAGCTCGTCGACCGCCATCCCGGGGTGGTGCGGCGGATCGTCGACGAAGGGCACCAGCTGGGCAACCACTCCTGGAGCCACTCCTCCATGCCGGAAATGCCGATCGAGGCGCAGATGGAGGAAATCGCGCGCACCGACGCCCGCCTCGAAGCCTACGACGGCAGGGCCAGGCACCCGTTCCGTCCGCCCTTCGGCAAGTTGCCGCGCAACCTGCTGCTACGCTTCGCACGCACCGGCCGTACGGTCGCGCTCTGGTCCTGCGACAGCAACGACTACAGGCGCCTGCCCGCGGAGACCCTGCTCCAGAAGGTCCTCGCCAACCCACCGCGCACGGGCGACGTGGTGCTGATGCACGACGACAACCCCGACACCGTGGCTTTGCTCGCCGGGCTGCTGCCCGAGTGGCGCGCCCAGGGCTATGCGGTGCGCGCAATGCCGGCGGGGCGCGGATGAAGGTCCTTTATCACCACCGCACCGCGGGCCGGAACGTGGAAGGCGTGCATATCCGCGGCATCGTCGGCGCGCTGCGCGAACTCGGCCACGAGGTGCGCGTGCTGTCGTTCCCCGGCGCCGACCCGGAGCGCGAACCCGACGGCACGCTCGAACCCCGCAAGGGTCCCCTCGCCCGCCTGGCAACGCGCCTTCCCGGCGTGGCCTTCGAGTTCGCGGAACTCGCCTACAACCTCGTCACCCTGTGGCGTATGCAACGGGCGATTGCCGCGTTCCGGCCGGACTTCATCTACGAGCGCTACTCGCTGTTCCTGTTCGCGACGGTCTGGATCGCGCGCAGGCGCGGTATCCCGGTGATCCTCGAGATCAACGATTCGGCGGTGGTCGAGCGCGTGCGCCCGCTGTACCTGCGCAGGCTGGCGAGGCGGATCGAACGCTGGTGCCTGACCCGCGCCAGCGGCCTGGTGTTCATCTCCACCCACTTCCAGCAGCTGCTGTCGGCGCACTACGGCGACCTGCCACCCGGGGTGGTGTCGCCGAATGCGGTCGACGCGCGCTTTGATCCGCGCAGCCACGACCGCGAGGCGCTGCGCCGCAGGCAGGGACTCGAAGACCGCGTGGTCTGCGGGCACATCGGCGCCTTCGCCTACTGGCACGGCCTGCCCACGTTCGTGCAGGCCATGCTTGACCGGCTGGAGGAGACTCCTGCGTTAACCCTGTTGCTGGTCGGTGACGGCGCCGACCTGCCCGCGGTGCGCCGGGAGGTCCGGGAACGTGGCCTCGAGGACCGCGTCCTGCTGCCCGGCCGGGTTGCCCACCACACGATTCCGGAGTGGATCGCCTGCATGGACTACGCCTTCCTTCCCGATTCGAACGAATACGGGTCGCCCATGAAGCTGTTCGAACTGATGGCGATGGGCGTGGCCGTGGTCGCCCCCGACTACGACCCGGTGTCCGAGGTGGTGGACGACGGCACGAGCGGCTGGCTGTTTCCCCGCAAGCAGCTTGATGCCTGCGTCGAGCGCGTGCTGTCCCTGGTCGACCGCCCCGACGAGCGCGCGCGCGCCGGGGCCGTCGCACGCGCCTACGTCGAGCGCGAGCGGCGCTGGCACAACAATGCCGAGCAGCTGCTGTCGCTGCTGCCGGCCGCGGATGCGCGATGATGCTCGCCGCTGGCCCGCTCCCCGTTCTGCTGGCAACCCTGTCGGCCTGCGCCCTGCTCGCGGCCGCCGCCTGCCTGGTGGCCGGGCGCTTCATCCGCGCCCGCAACATGCAGATCTGGCTGCCGGCGTACCTGCGCCGACGCAGGCGGCCCGCAGTGCCTGGCCCGACCCACGTGATGTTCTGCTTCGTCGACCACTTCGAGCCGATGCACGGCCGCCCCCCGCTGCAGGTGCAGCGCGCACGCGTGGACCGCTGGTGCCGCGACTACCGCGCGCTCGCCAGCCGCCATCGCGACGCCGACGGCCGCCCTCCCCAGCACGTGTTCTTCTATCCCGAGGAGGAGTACCTGGAGGAACACCTGGAGAAGCTGGAGTCGCTGTGCCGCGATGGCTACGGCGAGATCGAGGTGCACATCCACCACGACAACGACACCGAGGCCAACTTCCGCGGGACGATCACCCGGTTCAAGCACCTGCTGCACGAGCGCCACGGCGCCCTGTCACGGCATCCGGAGACGGGCGAGCTCATGTTCGGCTTCATCCACGGCAACTGGTGCCTGGACAACTCGAGCCCCGACGGCAGCTGGTGCGGCCTGGACAACGAGCTGGTCCTGCTGCGGGACCTGGGCTGCTATGCCGATTTCACCATGCCATCGGCGCCAAGCCCGACCCAGACCCGGATCATCAACTCGATCTATTACGCCACCGACGATCCCGTGCGGCCCAAGTCGCATGACCACGGCACGCCGGTCCGCGCCGGCGGCCAGGCCGAGGGCGACCTGCTGCTGGTGCAGGGCCCGGTCGGGCTGAACTGGCGCGACCGCAGGCACGGCTTTGTGCCGCGGGTCGAGAACGCCGACATCCGTTCCAACTATCCGCCAACGCCCGCGCGCGTGGACGGCTGGATCGACGCCGGCATCCACGTCGAAGGCCGTCCGGAGTGGGTGTTCGTAAAGGTCCACACCCACGGCGCGCCGGAGAAGGATGCCGACGTCGTCCTCGGGCCCGCGGTCGACGCGATGCACGCGCAGCTGGAGGAGCAGTACAACGACGGCGAGCGCCACGTGCTGCACTACGTCAGCTCTCGCGAGATGTTCAACATCATCAAGGCCGCCGAGGCCGGCCACGGCGGCAATCCTAACGACTACCGCGACTTCATCCTGCCCCCGCCGGCAGCCTCCTGTGCGGGCGCGCGGAAACAGAGGGAACAGGCAAAAGAAGAGGTGGTGGCATGCACTGGATGATCAAGGCCGGGATCCAGAATTCGGTCGCCCTGCTGCCCGACCCGCTGTCGAACCAGGTCTACTACGCGATCCAGAGGCGCTTTGGCGGCCTGCGCTCGATCGCGGTGGAGGACAAGCTGCGCCAGGGCATCGAGGTTGCCGAGCGCGCCGAACGCAACGGCCTGCGGGTCGCGGGCGCGCGGGTGCTCGAGGTCGGCACGGGCCGCCGCCTGAACCTGCCCCTGTCACTCTGGCTCCAGGGCGCGGATGAAATCACCACGGTGGACCTCAACCCCTACCTGCGCCCGGAGCTGGTGCACGAGGACCTGCGCCAGATCCGCGACGAGCGCGCGCGGGTGGAGGCGCTGTTCGGCGAGCGCCTTGACCATGGGCGCCTGCGCAAGCTGCTGGCCCTTGCCGACGACTTCAACCTGGACCGGCTGCTGGATACCTGTTCGATCCGCTACCTCTCGCCCGGCGACGCCGCGAGCGTCGATCTGCCGGACGGCTCGATCGACCTGCACGTGTCCTACGAGGTGTTCGAGCACATCCCCGGGCCGGTCCTTGGAGCGATCCTCGGCGAGGGCAGCCGGCTGCTGTCCGCGGACGGGCTGCTGGTCCACTACATCGACTTCAGCGACCACTTCTCGCACTCCGATCCCGGGATCGGGCCGATCAACTTCCTGCAGTACGGCGAGCGCGCCTTCGGCCTGCTCGCGGGCAATCGCTACATGTACATGAACCGGCTGCGGCTGGACGACTTCCGCAGGCTGTATGCAGGCGCCGGGCAGCGAGTCCTGGAACAGGTCGCCGCGCCAGACCCCGCTACCGCCGAACGCCTGGCGCACGGCAAGCCGCCACTGGCGCCTGCCTTCGCCGGCAAGCCGCCCGACGTCCTGGCCACGCTCAACGCCTGGCTGGTCTCCCGCCCGGAGGGGAGCACGGCATGAGCGCCGTCGCATCCGGGGGGCGGCAGGTCAGCGTGGTCATGCCGCTGTACAACGCCGAACGATTCCTGCGCCGCCCGGTCGAGTCGGTGCTGGCGCAGTCCCACGGCGAACTGGAACTGGTGGTGGTGGACGACGGCTCCACCGACGGCGGCGCGGACCTGGTCGACAACTACGCCCGCGGCGATGCCCGCGTACGGCTGGTGCGCGGCGGCCGCAACCGCGGCGTGGCGGCCGCGCGCAACCACGCCATCGAACTCGCGCGCGGCCGCTACGTAACCTTCCTCGACAGCGACGACTGGTGGCACCCGGACAAGCTCCGCCGCCAGCTCGAGGTGCTCGATGCGCGCAAGGCGGCGATCGCCTACTCCAGCTACCAGCGCGTGGCCGAGGGCGGCGGCGTGCTCGGCGTGGTCCAGCCGCCGGCGCAGGTCACCCACCGCGAGATGCTGCACAGCAACCACATCGGCAACTGCACCGGCATCTACGACCGCATGCGGCTTGGCGGCGACGGCCGGTTCCGCCGCATCGGCCACGAGGACTACGTGTTCTGGCTGGAGCTGGTCCGGCGCGCCGGCCACGCGGTCCGCGCCGATGGCGACGGGCCACTGGCCTACTACCTGGTGCGCAAGGGCTCTGTGTCCAGCAACAAGCTGCGCGCCGCCCGCTGGCAGTGGCGGATCTACCGCGAAGTCGAAGGCCTCGGCCCGGCGCAAAGCGCGTTTTACATGATGCATTACGCCCGCAACGCCCTCGGCAAGCGCCGCTGACGTCCCTGCCCACCGGGCCGATCCCGGAGAACGCAACCATGACCCCCGTCGTCACCATCATCATCACCCCGCGCGACCGCTATACCGGCCTGCAGGAGTGCGTCGACAGCGTGTACCGCCACACGCAGGAGCCGTTCCAGCTCTGGATCATGGACCTCGGCTATCCAGACGAGGTCATCGAGCCGGTCCGCCACCGCTTGCGCGGACGCCCGGAAGCCCGCTTCTTCGAACTCGGCCTGCGCACGCCGATGGACGGGCTGCGCGAAGTGCAGCACCTGGTCGACACCCCCGCCGTGGTCCTGCTGGACAACGACTCGCTGGTCACCGACGGCTGGCTGCCACCGCTGCTGCAGGCAATGCACGACGGCCACGCCGTGGTCACGCCGTTGATCCTGGAGCGCGAGGGCGTCGACCGCGGGGCGACGCTGCGCAACCATCTCTATACCGGCGAACTGCGCGTGGTCGACGTCGAGGGCACGCCCTATGTCTTCGAGCACAAGCATTTCAGGCGTGCCGAGATCCCCGACATCCCCGAAGGACGCGCCGAGACCGGCACCTTCGAGCTGCACTGCGTGCTGTTCGACGGCGACGTGTTCCGGCGCATCGAACTGCCCTCGATGGTGATCCGCGAACACCTGGACATATCGCTGCAGATCGCGGCTATGGGCCGCACGATGGTGGTCGAGCCGGCGTCGGTGGTCCACTTCGACAACCTCGGCACGCGCATGGCCCTGGCGGACATGCGCTACTTCTTCTTCCGCTGGGGGCCCAGGCTGACCCGGCCCTCTTCGCGCCTGTTCGAGCGCCGCTGGGGCTACAACTTCTATTCCGAGCAGTCGATGTACAACTGGGTGGTGCGGCGCAAGGCCTTCCTGGTGTCGCGCTGGCTCGGCGCGCCGATCAGCATCTCCAACCGGGCCACCCAGATCGCGAAGAAACTGTTCTGCCGGGACTGGGATCCGCTACCGGACCCCGAGGCCGCATCGCGGCCGCTGCTGGCGGCTGGCGTCCCGCCGCAGCGCAGCCACGATCTGAGCTGACAGGCCGCTGGCTATGCCGCCGAATCGATGATGGCGAGCCCGGCCAGGGGAAACGGCGTCGCCTTTGCCTCGCGCTCAGTGGACCAGCGGCCACGCACGAACCCTCCCGGAAGCACCTCGCCGGGAACGCAGTAATGACGGGCCGCACTGCGCGCCGCCGACTCCGCGCGGGCCTCCCCGAGATTGGTGACCGTGAAGCGGAAGATGTAATTGACCGGGGCAAAGCCATGTATCCAGTGCAGGTTGTGATACGCGGTTGACGAGGTCGACAGGCCGCCCGGACCATACTTTCCGGCAAGGCCCGGCTTCAGGAGCGCATCCTCTCCCGATGCGCCGGTGACATCGTACGTCCGGAAGCCCACTTCGCCTTCGACCACCAGCATTCCCGACACCGTGCCCTCGTGGGCGTGCGGCGCGATGGCCTCGCCGGAACGGAGCACCAGGATATCGAAGGTGATCCCGCGCCCGGCGGCCAATCGCGAGGCAATCCTGAAAGCGAGCCCCCCAGCCGCGTGGGGCCATGAATTCCCCAGCAAACCGTACTTGTAGGTGATCTGTTCGAGTCGCGCACGAACGCGGTGCAAGCCGGTGACCTCGGCACCGCCGTCCGCGCCGAGGGACGTGAAGACCGCCTCCAGCCGCGATCTCAGCTCTTCATCATCGCCGCCGTCCAGTTTCGCGAAAAAGCCGGCTTCCAGCAGACTGGGCAAGGGACGCACATCAGCCCGAAGCATCGGACGCACCCATGCAAGCACCATGTTCCCAAGCAACCTGCGCGGCCGCCTGAGCATCGCAACCCCCAGGGCAGAATCGGATGTGGATGAGTTCGTCATCGCCATGCTCCCGAGCCTGGACCTTGATGATCGTCCGCCCCACTGCCAAGCGCCCCAACAGCCTCTTCGCCACTGGATGCCCTGCAGCCCGCCGGCGGCGACAGCGGCCAGCCGTTGCCCGGCCTCCACCCGGTCAACATGCAGCCGTTGCGATAGACGATGACTTCCTGGTTGCTGGCGACGTTCGGGAAGCGGTGCACCGGGCCACCGTTCGGGAAACGGACCTCGAGGTCGACCACCTGGGACCCGCCCAGCCCGGTATGCAGATGGGTCTGCGGGTGCTGCTCGCCTACCAGGACCGGCATGTGTGCCACCAGCCGGTTCGTGCCCGGCCGGTACCAGCGCACGCTGGCACCGATGCCATCGCTGTTTCCGCCGCCGCCACGCACGCGCACCTTCATCCAGTGCCTGCCCCCGGTGTCGGTGATGTTGCGCCACAGGCCAACATTGCTCTGGAACTGCGTCTTGACAATGTCCAGGCGACCGTCGTTATCAAAGTCGGCGACATCGGCGCGCGGCACGCCCGACTGCCATCCGCCGGGCGTTTCCCCGGACGACGGGCCGAAGCCGGTGGCCGTGGAAGCCGTGAACGTCATGTCGCCGTTGTTGCGATAGATCCGGACGGAGTCGGACACGCCCGAAACCATGAGGTCCTGCAACCCGTCATTGTCGAAGTCGGCGGCGATGATGTTGCCGTAGCCGCTCGCGGCGATTCCCGACAGACCCGACGCAGTGGAGACGTTGACGAAGCCGCCCGCCCCGTCGTTCCGGTAAAGCAGGACGAGGTTGCTGTTGGAGAACTGCGGCCCATCGAGCAGAAAGAGGTCGAGGTGGCCATCATTGTCGAAATCAGCGAGCAGGATCTGCCTACTGGTACCGCCGGCGAACGCCGGCACTGCGACCCACGTCAGGGCGCCCGCATCGTTGCGCCAGTATCCGCCGTTGGCCGGCTGCACGATGTCGGACCATCCGTTGCCGGTAATGTCCCCCACGACCTGATAGGCGCGATTGCCGGATGCCCGCCGCAGCACCTTCCGGCTCGTGGCATTCCACACCTGCCGGGTATTGGTAATGACCTCGATGTTGCCGCTGCCGGTAATGTCGGCGAACGCGCAGTAATCTTCGCAGCCGGCTTCCTTGGCGACAAAGCGTGGAATGAACGCGCCGGCCGTCGACCCGTTCCGGTACCGCGCCCCCAGGACGGTGCCATGGCGGCCCCAGAAATCCTGCCTGCCGTCACCGTTGAAGTCCAGGCGCGTAACCCAGCCGGAGAGCAGGGGCTCGCCCCCGATGTAGTATCCGGCTTCGCTGCCCGGGATGTGGCCGAACGTGCCGCTGCCGTCACAGCGGTTGTTCCACAGCTGCGAGGTGGCGCCCCAGTCGCTGTGCGAGATGATGAATATGTCCGGACAGCCATCGCCGTTGAAGTCCACGAACAGCGCGTCGAAACGGTCGTTCGAATCATGCAGCGTGTCGACCCGCTGCCGGGCCTCGTTGACGAAAGCCAGGGGGTCCCCGGCGTGGGTGTTGCTGCAGGCGCCCACTGCAGCCAGCAGCAGTGCAATGGCCAGGAAGCGCTGCGGGCTTACTGCGCAAGCAACCATGTGAATTCCGGGTTCCGGTTTTGCCAGTTGAACGCGCGGGCCGTGTGCGAGACCGCCGCGCAATCGGGATTGAGGTAGCGCGCCACCTGGTCGGCGCGGCGTTCGAGGCGTTCCTTCCACTGCGGGTCCGTTTCGAAGTAGCGCGCGGCGGCGATCGCCATCAGCAGCTCCGGGTTGTGGGCGTCGGACCCGTAGCCCTCGCTGTCCTGGATCGCGGCCACCCGCTCCAGCGGCGCGACCCCCGACGAGAAGTACCAGCCGACGGCGCCCCCGGCATTGCAGGTCGAACGCCACTTGCCGGCCAGTTCGTCGGGCGCGAAACCGTGCCGGTCGAGATAGCGGCCGAAGTCGCGCAGCATCACCGGGATGCGCTCGTCTTCGGTCACGAGCCAGGCGCGCCAGAGCCCGCCGACGATATTCGCGCTCATCCACGGCGACCCGCCGCGGACGTCGCTCGCCGGATCGTAGTCGCTGCCCTCGTGCGCCTGCCAGGAATGGGTCCAGGCACCTGTGACGGGATCGCCCCCGGGCGGCGTCTGCTGATGCGCGTACAGCCAGCCCAGAAAATCGTCGATATGCTGCCTCACCGCAGCGGATCCGGTGAGCTCCCAGGCCGACACCAGGTGCTCGAGCGCAAGACCGGTGTGACGCTCGGTCCACCACTGGCCCGCACCCTTGTACGGCCCCAGCGGCGCCGACCATCCGCCCTTCACCTGGTTGGTGACCATGTGGCGCGCGGTCGCGGTGTCGAGCCGGGTGTCGTCGCCGGCCAGCGCCACCAGCAGCAGCTGCGGCATCATGTAGGCGTACTTGGTGTCGCAGGGGCTGACGCCGTCGAACTCCCAGCCACCCGTGCACTCC
>DXCY01000263.1 GCA_019115725.1 Candidatus Luteimonas excrementigallinarum | reverse complement strand
CCATGCTCGGCGCCAGGCAGAAGGCGTGGCTCAAGCGCGAGCTGAAGGCCAGCACCACTCCGTTCAAGGTACTGGCGATCGGTACCGGCTGGTCGTCGGCGGAAAACGAGAGCGGCGGCGATTCCTGGGCCGTCTACATGACCGAGCGCAACGAGATCTTCGATTTCATCCGCGACGAGGACATCGGCGGCGTGGTCTGCATCTCCGGCGATTCGCACATGGGCGAGCTGAACTGCATCCCGCGGTCGCAGCAGGGCGGCTACGACATCTACGACTTCTGTTCCTCGCCCCTGGCGCAGCTGCCTGCGGCAAAGCACACCCGCCAGGTTCCTGAAGTGCGCGTACGCGATGTATGGACGCGGACGGTCAATGCCGGCCTGATGCGCTTCGACCTGACCGGCGATACACCGACGCTGACCTATACCCTGCACGACGACATGGGCAAGGCGGTCTGGGACCCCCTGGTGCTGACCCCCGATGACCTGAAGAACGGCGCACGCACCTGGGACACCAAGTCCGATCCACAGGAGTTGGCACGCCTGGAGCGCTTCAAGCGCGGTGGCGGGTATTACGGCTTCGATCCGCCCGACGGCTGGCCGGATACTCCGCACTACCGCGATTGAAGCAGACCCCTGTCCGCCATCCTTCTTCCGGGAGCATCGCAGATGCAGTCGATCCAGAGCCCCAGACCTTCGGTGATGCCACTTGGTATCCCCGTCTTCCTCGCTGTTGTTCTTTTCGCCGGATGTGCATCTCCTGACCGCCGGCAGGCCGTGCTGCCTCCCACGACGCCCGACGCGGCGCCGTTGCAGCTCGAACGCGTGGTGATGCTGATGCGCCACGGCGTGCGCCCCCCCACCACCGCCCAGGTCACGCCCGAAGGCTATGCGCGGGAGCCCTGGTCGACATGGGACGTACCGCCCGGCCACCTCACCGCCCATGGCTACCAGGGCATGGTCCTGCTGGGACGCTGGAACCGGCAGGCATTCTCCGGGCGCGGACTGGTGCCGGCGACAGGTTGCCCTGATGCCGGCAGCGTGCGTGTCCGCACCAACACCATCCAGCGCACGCGCGAATCGGGACGTGGCTTCATCGAAGGCTTCGCACCGGACTGCGGGCTCTCCATCGAACATGCCGATGGAGAGCGCAACGACCCCCTCTTCGACACCATCGACCTGGGTCTCGCGGACCATGATCCGGACGCGGCACGGACGGCGATCGCGGCGCGCGTCGGCGGCGACATCGACAGCGCGGTACCACCGCTGGCGGAAGCCTTCGCCAGGCTCGATACGATCCTGGGCTGCTGCGGGCCGCCGGTCTGCTCCACATCCGGCCTGCCCGCCGGATGCGGGTTCGCCGACCTTTCCCACCGCTGGCAGGACACTGCACGCAAGCGGGTGAAACTCTCCGGGCCGTTGACCATCGGCGGCACCGCGGCGCAGACCCTGCTGCTTGAGTACGTCGAAGGAAAGCCGATGGACCAGGTCGGTTGGGGGCGCGCCAGCGCGGCCGATATCGAGCTGCTGTCGCAGATCCATGCCGTCGAATTCGACCTGCATGCGCGCACGCCCTACGTCTCGCACCGCGCGGCTGCGCCGATCCTGGAAAGGGTACTGGCGACGTTCAACGATGCGTCAGCGCCGCGGCTGGACATCCTCGTCGCTCACGACACGAACGCTTCCAACGTTGGCGGCGCCCTCGATCTGCACTGGCACGTGCCGGGCTACGCGCCCGACGATGCCGCTGTCGGCGGTGCGATCGGATTCGAGCTGCTGCGCGACCCAGCGGGCGAGCGCTTCGTGCGCGTGTTCTACCAGGCACAGGGCACGCGGCAGCTGCGGGAACTGCAGCCGCTCGACGGCGACAATCCACCCTACGTGCATTACATGGAGCAGCCGCTGTGCGCGCTGCCTGCCGACCCCACCCGCTGTCGCTATGACGACTTCTCCGCCGCGGCACAGTCACGCATCGTCCATTGAACCTCAGCCATCGCACCTCGACGGCGAACCCCGATCAGGCGCAACATTCCCGCCGCAGCGCGGCACGTTTCCGGCGCGACATCCGGACCCGCGCGCCAACACGATGATCCACGACGACACGCCGGTCCTGGCCCGGCCTAACCACCCAAGCTGCGGCGAATCGTCAGCAGCACCTGCCCGGGCGTCCGGTGGCTGCGGTATTCGCGCTCGTCCAGCGGGACGACGGACCGCGGGCCGGCGTACTTGTTGCGCTGCTCGGAGTAGCGGGCACCGAACAGGTCCCTGACTTCTGTCCGCAGGCGCCAGCCATCACCGACCCTGCGCTCGGCAAACAGATGCCACGACAGCGGTTCGCGTTCGCGTTCGATCTCATCGTAACGGTATCTGGTTTCGCGCTCGGCAAGGTCGACGCCGATGCCCCAGGTGGTGCGGTGCGCAGGCAGCGCCTGGACCAGTTTGAGCTTCCCCTCCAGCGGAGCTTCCTTCGAGATCCCGCGCTTTTCACCCGTAGTCGGGTCGACCACCGAGCTGGTCCGCCACGCCAGCAGCGACGAGAACCGGAAGCCGGCCATGCCGATCCTGTCCAGCGATGTCGACAGCTCCAGTTCCAGCGTGTTGCGCGTGCCGGCGCCAATGTTGCCCGGCGCGTCGTACACATCGTCACCGGACTCCACAAGGACCCGGTCGACCACGTCGCTGATGCGATCATGAGTCCAGGTCAGCACCAGTGCACCATCCTCCCAGAAGCTGCGCTCCCAGCCCGCCGCCAGGCGCCAGGTCTTGTCCGGCTCCAGCTCCGCATTGCCGGCACTGACCACGCCGGTATCCAGCGCGGCCGAAGCCACGAAGTCCTCGAAGTCGAGCTGCCCGACCTCACGCGACAGCGACAGGTGGAAACCATCCCTGTCA
>DXCY01000262.1 GCA_019115725.1 Candidatus Luteimonas excrementigallinarum | reverse complement strand
CGCTCCGGGCACTCCCGGCAGCTGGCGCCCGCGACCTATGCACCCCGCCGCGATTCACTGCTTGAAACGCGCCGGGGCCGTCCCCACGCTACAATGCGCGATGCCGTGAAAAGGGCGCCCGGCGCCCTTTTTCATTTCCAGCGCCCGGGCCACGGTCCGGAGCCCCTGCAAACGGATTCCAACCACACATGCTCAATCGCCTGCTCACCAGCGTCTTCGGCAGCCGCAACGAACGCCTGCTCAAACAGCTTCAGAAGCTCGTCGACAAGATCAACGCCCTTGAGGAGCAGATGAAGGCGCTTTCCGACGCCGAACTGCAGGCCAAGACCCCCGAGTTCCAGCAGCGCATTGCCAAGGGCGAGACGCTCGACCAGATCCTGCCCGAGGCCTTTGCCGTGTGTCGCGAGGCCAGCGTGCGCGTGCTGGGCATGCGCCACTACGACGTGCAGCTGATCGGCGGCATGGTGTTGCACATGGGCAAGATCGCCGAGATGCGCACCGGCGAGGGCAAGACCCTGGTGGGCACCCTGCCCACCTACCTCAACGCCCTGGAAGGCAAGGGCGTGCACGTGATCACGGTCAACGACTACCTCGCCCGCCGCGACGCCGGCTGGATGGGGCGCCTGTACAGCTGGCTCGGCCTGACGGTCGGCGTGGTGTACCCGGGTATGGACCATTCCACCAAGGCGGCCGCCTACAACGCCGATATCACCTACGGCACCAACAACGAGTTCGGCTTCGACTACCTGCGCGACAACATGGCGCTGTCGAAGGATGACCGCCACCAGCGCGGCCTGAACTACGCCATCATCGACGAGGTCGACTCGATCCTGATCGACGAGGCGCGTACGCCATTGATCATCTCCGGCCCGGCCGAGGAATCGCCGGAGCTGTACATCAAGGTCAACCGCATCATCCCCTCGCTGGTCCGTCAGGAAGAAGAAGACGGCGAGGGCGACTACTGGGTCGACGAGAAGCAGAAGCAGATCCACCTGTCCGAGGCCGGGCAGGAGAACGCCGAGCGCCTGCTGCGCGAAGCCGGCATCCTGGATGAAGACGAGGGCCTGTACGACTCGCAGAACATCCACATCGTCCATCACCTCAACGCCGGCGTGCGCGCCCATGCCATCTACCAGCGCGACGTGGACTACATCGTTCGCGACGGCGAGGTGATCATTGTTGACGAGTTCACCGGCCGGACCCTGAAGGGCCGCCGCTGGTCGGACGGTCTGCACCAGGCAGTGGAAGCGAAGGAGGGCGTGCCGGTCCAGCGCGACAACCAGACCCTGGCCAGCGTTACCTTCCAGAACCTGTTCCGCATGTACAACAAGCTCTCGGGCATGACCGGCACCGCCGATACCGAGGCGTCCGAGTTCCAGAGCATCTACGGGCTGGAAGTGGTGGTCATCCCCACCCACCGGCCGATGGTCCGCGTGGACCATCCCGATGCCGTGTTCCTCAATCGCGCCGGCAAGTTCCGCGCCGTGGTCCGCGACATCCAGGAGTGCAACGCCCGCAACCAGCCGGTGCTGGTGGGTACCACCTCGATCGAAGTCAGCGAGCTGCTGTCGGCCGAGCTGAAGAAGTCCGGCATCGCCCACGAGGTGCTCAACGCCAAGCAGCACGAGCGCGAGGCCCAGATCGTGGCCAACGCCGGCCGCCCGGGCGCGGTCACCATCGCCACCAACATGGCTGGCCGCGGTACCGATATCGTGCTCGGCGGCTCGCTGGAAGTGGAGCTGGCCGAGCTCGGCGAAGAAGTGACCGAAGCGCAGGAAGCGCAGCTGCGCGCCGACTGGGAGCAGCGCCACCAGCAGGTGAAGGAAGCCGGCGGCCTGCACATCATCGGCACCGAGCGGCATGAATCGCGCCGCATCGACAACCAGCTGCGCGGCCGCTCCGGCCGTCAGGGCGACCCGGGTTCCAGCCGCTTCTACCTGTCGCTGGAAGACAGCCTGATGCGCATCTTCGCCGCCGACTGGGTGCAGAAGGTGATGGCGCGCATGGGCCTGAAGGAAGACGACATCATCGAAAGCCCGCTGGTGACCAAGCAGATCGCCAACGCGCAGCGCAAGGTCGAGGCCCACAACTTCGACATCCGCAAGAACCTGCTGGATTTCGACGACGTCAACAACGACCAGCGCAAGGTCATCTACGGCCAGCGCGATGAACTGCTTGAAGCCGACAGCGTGCGGGAGAACATCCTTGCCATCCGCCAGGATGCGGTGATGGCGCTGGTGACCCGCCACGTGCCGCCGGAGTCGATCGACGAGCAGTGGGACCTGCCGGGCCTGGAGGCCTCGCTGGCCGAGGAATTCAGCCTCACGCTGGACCTGCAGGGCCTGGTGAAGCGCGAGCAGGAGCTGGACGCCGAAGGCATTGCCGACCATGTGTCCGAGCAGGTCGACAAGCTGTTCGCCGACAAGGAAGCCGCGGTGGGCGAGGACACGATGCGCATGCTGGAAAAGCACATCATGCTCAACGTGCTCGACCAGAACTGGAAGGAGCACCTGGCCCGCATGGACTACCTGCGCCAGGGCATCCACCTGCGCGGCTACGCCCAGAAGCAGCCCAAGCAGGAGTACAAGCGCGAGGCCTTCGAGCTGTTCTCCGACATGCTGGAGAAGGTGAAGCTGGAAGTGGTGACCCTGCTGGCACGCGTGCGGATCCGCTCCGAGGAGGAGATCGCCGCGATGGAGGCCGAGGAGAAGCGCCAGATCGAAGCGCGCCTGCGCCAGGCCGAGTTCCAGCACGCCGATGCCGGCGGCTACGGCACCGATGAGGAGGCCGCCCAGCCCGACTACCAGCACGGCGAGCGCCCGCAGGCGGCGCTTCAGCAGCCGGTGGTGCGCGACGGCGACAAGATCGGCCGCAACGATCCGTGCCCCTGTGGCAGCGGCAAGAAGTACAAGCATTGCCACGGCCAGCTGACGTAGGTCGGGGCTACGCCCCCGACGCCCGGCGCGTCGGCCGCGTAGGGCCGACCTACGACATCTCCGCCAGTAGGTCGGGGCTATGCCCCCGACGCCCCGCTCGCGTCGACCGCGTAGGGCCGACCTGCGGCAATGACTGACCGTCCGCCTGTCGAGGTCGTCGCGGCCGCCATCACCGACCCGCGCGGCCGCGTGCTGCTCACCCGCCGCACGGTCGGCCGCGACCTCGCCGGCCTGTGGGAATTCCCCGGCGGCAAGATCGAACCCGGCGAAACCCCCGAACAGGCCCTGATCCGCGAGCTGCAGGAAGAGCTCGGCATCCAGGTCCAGCCCGGCGGCCACCTCATCACCGTGCCCCAGGCCTATCCCACCAAGCGTCTGCGCCTGGACGTGCGCATGGTCAGCGCCTGGATGGGTGTACCGCGCGGGCATGAAGGCCAGGCCCTGGCCTGGGTGCCCCTGCACAAGCTGGCCAGCTACGCCATGCCCCCGGCCGACATCCCCGTCGTCGCCGCCCTCACCGCGCCCGACCGTTATCTGGTCACCCCCAACCCCGTCGCCCGCGCGGAAAACACCGCCCCTGTAGGTCGGGGCTACGCCCCCGACGCGAGCGATATCCGGACCGCGATGAACGCCGGATTGCATGAATCACCGGGTGTCGGGGGCGTAGCCCCGACCTACCTGGCGGGTATCCAGCGTGCGCTCGCTTCTGGCATCCGCCGCCTCCACCTGCGCCTGCCGGATCCATCCGAAGCCTTTCTCCCCGCGTACCGCGAATCTCTGCTCCGCCAGGCCGTAGAGCTGGCCCATGCCGCCGGCGCCCAGCCTTTCATCAGCGGAGATATCGATCTCGCCCGTGCCATCGGTGCCGGCGTGCACCTGCGCTCGGGCCAGCTCGCCCAGTTGCGCGAACGTCCTCTGCCACCCTCACAGCCGCTGGCCGCCTCCTGTCACGATGAAGACGAGCTGCGCCACGCACTGCGGCTTGGCTGCGACTTCGCCGTGCTCGGCCCGGTCATGCCTACCCCCAGCCATCCCGGCGACCAGGGCCTCGGCTGGACCCGCTTCGCCGCCCTGCGTGAAACCGTCTCCCTGCCCATCTACGCCATCGGCGGCCTCACCCCCGACGACATTCCCAAAGCCCGCCGCCACGGCGCCCAGGGCATCGCCGCCATCCGCGCCCTCTGGCCATCATCCCTGTAGGAGCGCGCCAAGCGCGCGAAGCCGCGTGACTGTTGGCAACCCGCGCAGGTTGGGCAGCAACGTTGAGTCGGAAGCTTGAATCCTGCCACTGCAGTGTGTAGCATACACACCCAATGAAAGGCGCGGACTTGATCAAGGAAGTCGAGAACGCTGGTTGGCGGCTGGACCGCGTGAGAGGCTCGCACCATGTCTTCAGGAAAGAAGGCATGCGTCCTGTGGTGATCCCCCACCCGAAGAAACAGCTCGGCAAAGGGATCGTGGCAGCCATCCGCAAGGCCGCCGGGATTGAATAGGAGGCGCCATGCGTTATCCCATCGCAATTGAGCCTGGTGACGAGGGCACCGCGTTTGGCGTGGTGGTTCCCGATCTGCCCGGGTGTTTTTCCGCCGGTGACAGCATCGACGAGGCCATTATCAACGCCGAGCAGGCGATTGATGCCTGGATCGAGACAGCCTTGGATGAGCAGCAGGAGATTCCGCGCCCTTCAACTGTGCAGCACTGGGCCGCTGATCCCGGGTTTTCCGGCTGGACGTTCGGGATTGTCACCGTGGATCCCGCCGCACTGGACGACCGTATTGAGCGGGTGAACATCACCCTGCCGCGCCGGGTCCTGCACCGCCTCGACGAGCGCGCCAAGGCAGCGGGTGAATCCCGCTCCGGCTACATCGCCCGAATGGCGCTGACAGCCGCCCGCCCGTAGAAGGCTTCTGGGCCGACTTGCAGCTGGATTACGACGCGGCCACGACAAAGGATGCGCCCCCTGCCACGCGCGCGTGGCGTGCTCCTACAGAAGGGCGAGTTTTTGGTAGCGGTGGTGGAGGGCGGTGACGTGGCCGTCGAGGGCCGCCAGCGGGCCGTCGTTGATGATGATGTCGTCGGCAATCGCCAGCCGCTGCTCGCGGGTGGCCTGTACCTGGATCATCCGCTCGGCCAGCGCCTGGTCAATCCCGTCGCGGGCCAGCAGGCGCTGCAACTGCAGCGGCCGGGGCACATCCACCACCAGGATCCGGTGCAGCCACGGATAGGCATCACGCCCGGCCTCGGCCAGCAGCGGAATTGCGGCGATTGCATAGGGGCCGGGTGCCGTTTCACAGGTCTCGCGGACCAGCCGGCGCACGCGCGGATGCACGATCGCCTCCAGCTTCATCCGCTCCGCATCGTCATTGAACACCCGCCGCCGCATGGCCACCCGATCCAGCGCCCCGTCCGCCCCCAGTACCTCCGGGCCGAACGCAGCCACCACCTCGGCCAGCCCCTCGCTACCGACCGCCACCGCCTCGCGCGCCGCCACATCGGCATCGGCCACGGTGATCCCCAGCGCCTCGAACCGCGCCGCCACCGCGCTCTTGCCGGAGGCCACGCCGCCGGTCAGGCCGATGATGAAATCACTCATAGTGCTTTTCTACCCACCGAGCCCCCGACTGGCCACGAACTGTGCATTAGCCCTCGCGTCGGCCGCGTAGGGCCGACCTACCATGCCTGCCGGCCCCCCGTAGGTCGGGGCTACGCCCCCGACACGCCGGCAACCATGTACTCCCCGCGTTGTCCGCGCAGGCCCAATCACGCCAGCCCTGCATACCGCATATACGCCCCGATCAGCTGATCGCCCCACATGAACACGATCCACCCGGCAATCGCCAGATAAGGCCCAAACGGAATCGGCGTCGCCCGGTCACGCCCCTTGGTCGCCAACCACACCGATCCAATGATCGCGCCCGACAGTGCCGAGAACAGCACGATCGGCAGGATCCCAGCCAGCCCGCACCAGGCCCCCAGCGCCGCAAGCAGCTTGAAATCACCGTGGCCCATGCCTTCCTTGCCGGTCAGCTGCTTGAACAGCCACCACACCGACCACAGGCTCAGATAGCCCACCATCGCCCCCAGCAGGGCGGGCTTGGCCGGCATGTACAGATTGTCCGAAGCCGCAATCAGCCCCAGCCACATCAGCGGCAGGGTGAGCTGATCGGGCAGCAGCTGGGTGCGCAGATCAATCCCCGACAGCGCGATCAGGAACGAGGTGAACACAATCGCCCCGAACCCCTGCCAGCCGAAGCCGAAATTCCACACGCAGGCCACGAACAGCAGTGAGGTAATCAACTCCACCAGCGGGTACTGCGCCGAAATCGGCGTGCGGCAGCTGCGGCACTTGCCGCGCAGCGCCAGCCAGCTCAGCACCGGAATGTTCTCGTACCAGCTCAGCTGGTGCCCGCAGCTGGGGCAGTGTGAACGCTCCACCACGATCCCTGGTGGCGGCGGATCGTAGATCTCCGTCTGCTCCAGCACCTCGCGCGCATCGCGCTTCCACTCCCACTCCATGCGCTTGGGCAGGCGCAGGATCACCACGTTGAGGAAGCTGCCAATCAGCAGCCCCAGCCCGGCCGCCAGCGGGTAGCCGAGCGCAGGGTTTGTATCGAGGTACGCCATGGGTATCCGGTATCAGAGGAAGGAGATCAGCCGGCCTGGAAGCGCATCACGTCCACGACGTTCCCCGATGCGGCCCCACCAGCATTCACAACCTCCGCATGGTAGCCCGTCCGGCCCCGGCGTAACACAGCACTGGATCCCATATAGCGCCTCCCCCAACCCCGAAACCACCTGCTCCTAACGCAACATGCCCCGGCAGACCGGGGCATGTTGCAGGTGGAGCGTGATGGGGGTTTTGGCTAGATCGTTGCCGCGATCTTGAAGATCGGCAGGTACATGCCGACCACCATGGCGCCCACCACGACGCCGATGAAGATCATG
>DXCY01000261.1 GCA_019115725.1 Candidatus Luteimonas excrementigallinarum | reverse complement strand
AGTGCGTCCTGCGCGCAAAGCTGCGTGAATCATGCGTTGCCGCAGTGTTGCGGCCGCCAAGGTCTACGCGGAGTCGCGCACCAGGGCGATAACGTCACCCGGTTTCGGGTGCCTGGCGCGGTCGTGCAGGGTCAGTCGCGGTCGTCGCGGGTCCAGACGGCGTCGTCGTGGACTTTCACCGGGAACTTCACGGCCGGCGCGTAGGCCGGTGCGCACAGGGCGCGGCCATCGCTGACGTCGAACTTCGCCCCGTGCAGGACGCATTCGATGGTGCCGGTGGCGGGGTCGAATTCACCCGCCGACAGTTCGAAGTCCTCGTGGCTGCAGCGGTCTTCCAACGCGTAGAGGTCGCCGTCGCGGTTGAACACCAGGATCGGAGTGTCGCCGTCCCATGCCACCTGCATCTCGCCGGGCAGCAGTTCGGAGGTTGCGCAGACGCGGATCCAGCCTTCGGTATTCATGTCGGTCATTGTAGCGGGGGAGGCGCCGCGGGTCGGCTCTATGCGGCCGGTGCGGGCGATGTTCGAATACGCGGGGCGTCGAGGGTGTCGGGGGCGAAGCCCCGACCTACGGGGGTAGCAGGGGTTTTTCCAGGACCTCGAAGCGCAGGTCGTCGCGCTTGGGGATGCCGAAGCGCTCATCGCCGTAGGGGAAGGGCTTGGAATCCCCCGTGCGCCGATAGCCGCGGCGCTCGTACCAGGCGATGAGTTCCGCGCGCTGGGTGATCACCGTCATGCGCATCGTGTCCATGCCCCAGGTGTCTCTGGCGATGTGTTCGCACGCTTCAAGCATGGTCCTGCCGGTGCCCGCCCCCTGCCGACCGGGCTGGACCGCGAACATGCCGAAGTAACCCGCGCCGTCCTCCACCGCCACGTGGGCGCAGGCCAGCAGCGTGTCGGCGGACGCGTCGGAGGTGGCCAGCAGCACGATGCTGCGCGGTCGTTCGATGTCGGCGCGCAGCACCTCCGGATCGATCCGCGGGCCGTCGAGGAGGTCTGCCTCGGTGGTCCAGCCGGCGCGGCTGGCGTCACCGCGGTAGGCGGAAGTCACCAGCGCCACGATGGCATCGATATCGGCCACCGTCGCCGGCCTGAATTGCAGTCTGGTCATGTGAGGCTCAGCCGAGCAGGGTCCGCACCTTGTGCAGGCCGGCGATGAAGGCGTCGATCTCCTCATGCGTGTTGTAGAACGCCAGCGACGCGCGGCAGGTGGCGGCCACGCCGTAGAACTGCAGCAGCGGGTGCGCGCAGTGCTGGCCCGAGCGCACGGCCACGCCTTCCAGGTCGAGCAGCGTGGCCAGATCGTGCGCGTGCGCGCCTTCGACCAGGAATGACACCACGGCGGCCTTTTCCGGCGCCCGGCCGATGATCCGCAGGCCTTCGATGCGGTCCATTTCCTCGGTCAGGTGCGCCAGCAGTTCGGCTTCGCGCGCTTCGATGGCGGCCATGCCGATGCCCTGCAGGTAGTCCACTGCCGCGCCCAGGCCGACGAAGCCGGCGATATTGGGCGTGCCGGCCTCGAAGCGGTGCGGCGGGTCGTTGAACACCGTGCCCTCGAAGCTGACTTCCCTGATCATCTCGCCACCGCCGAGGAAGGGCGGCATGGCTTCCAGATGCTCGCGCCGGGCCCACAGCACGCCGGTGCCGGTGGGGCCGCACATCTTGTGGCCGGTGAAGGCGTAGAAGTCGCAGCCGATCGCGGTCACGTCCACCGGGCGGTGGGGCATGGCCTGGGAGCCGTCCACCAGGGTGGCAATGCCACGGCGCCGGGCTTCGCGGCAGATCTCGCGCACGGGGTTCACCGTGCCCAGCAGGTTGGATACCTGGGTGATGGCAAGCAGCTTCACTTCCGGCGTCATCGCCTTGTGCAGGGCTTCCAGATCAAGGCTGCCATCGGGGGTGATCTCGGCCACGCGAATGATCGCGCCGGTGCGCTCGGCCACCAGCTGCCAGGGCACGATGTTGGCATGATGCTCCATGCGCGACACCAGGATCACATCGCCGGCTTTGAGCCGGGGCAGCGCCCACGAATACGCCACCAGGTTGATGGCGAAGGTGGTGCCGCTGCACAGCACCAGCTCGTCCGGGCGGGCGTTGATGAAGCCGGCCAGCTTGCGCCGGGCGGCCTCGTAGGCCTCGGTGGCCTCGCTGCCGAGCTGGTGCACGGCGCGGCTGACGTTGGCGTTGTGCTGGCGGTAGAAGCGGTCCACCGCCTCGATCACCGCGCCGGGTTTCTGCGCGGTGTTGGCACTGTCCAGGTACACCAGCGGTTTGCCGTGTACCTGGCGCTGCAGCAGGGGGAAATCCGCGCGGACGCGGGTCCAGTCCACGTCCGCCGCGGCGTCGATCCCGTCCGGACGGGCGCTCATCCGCCCGCCACGCCTGACACGGTTTCAAGGGTCGCTGCCAGGCGGGTTTCCATTGCCTCGCGCAGGGCCGGGTCCTCCACCGCGGCCAGCGGTTCGAGGGTGAAGGCCTGGGTCAGCAGTACCCGGGCTTCGCGCTCGGACAGGCCGCGCGAGCGCATGTAGAACAGCGCGCCCTCCTCGAGCTGGCCCACGGTGGCGCCGTGGGCGGCTTCCACTTCGTCGGCGTGGATCACCAGCACCGGCTGGGTATCGATCTCGGCGTTGGCCGACAGCAGCAGGTTCTTGTTCGACAGGCGGGCATCGGTGCCGTCGGCGCCGGCCTCGATGGTGATACCGCCGTGGAACACAACCCGGCCGCGGCCGGTGCCGATCCCGCGCCAGAGCAGGCCGCAGGACGTGTCGCGGGCAATGTGCTCGATGCCCAGACGGGTATCCAGGTGGCGGCGGCCGGCGGCCAGCAGTACGCCGTTGGCGTCCAGGCGGGCCTCGTTGCCGGTCAGGCGCACGTTGAGCTCGTGGCGCGACAGCGCGCCGCCCAGCTCCACGTCGACCCGGCGATAGTGGGAGGATTCGGCCAGCTCGGCTTCGGTGCGCAGGAAGGCGGTGGCGCCGTCTGCGCCGGACTGGATGCGGGCATGCTCCAGCTCGGCGTTCGCGCCCACGGTGATTTCCATCAGCGCGTTGTCCAGATGGCGATGCTCACCGGCGACCAGATGGTGCTCGGCAATGGCCAGGCGGGCTTCGGCGCCCAGTTCAATCCGGTGGCGCAGGTGCCAGGCCAGCTCGGCGCCATCCTGCGGCGCACCCACGAACACCAGCTGCAGCGGGCGCTCCACGCGGGTGCCGGCAGGCACGGTCACACGCACGCCCTGGCGGGCCAGGTTTGTGGCCAGGCGGGCGAAGACGGCGTCGGCACCCGCATAGCGCGGGTCATCGCCGGAAACGGCTTCGGTGGCGACCTCGATCGCGCCATCCAGACCTTCGCGGTCCGACAGCGCTTCGGCGTAGCGGCCGTTGACGAACACGAGGCGCGGGGCCGGGATGCCTTCCAGCAGGGCCGGATCGATTTCAACCGCGGCGCTGGCAGGGGTGAACTCGCGGCGCTCGAGCGCGCGCAGCGGGGTGTACTTCCAGGCCTCGCTGCGCGGGCCCGGCAGACCGTCGCCCAGGGTCGCGTCCAGCGCGGCGCGGTCGGCGGCGTCGCCCTCGAAACCGGTGGCCAGCGATTGCAGCAGGGTACTCATGCGACCTCCGGTGCAATGCGGTCCTTGACCCAGGAGTAGCCGTGCTCTTCCAGCTGCTCGGCCAGCTCCGGCCCGCCGCTTTCAACGATGCGGCCGTCGGCCAGCACGTGCACCACGTCCGGGCGGATGTAGTCGAGCAGGCGCTGGTAATGGGTGATCACCAGGAACGCGCGGTCCGGCGAACGCAGTGCGTTCACGCCATCGGCGACGTGGCGCAGGGCGTCGATGTCGAGGCCTGAATCGGTTTCGTCCAGGATCGCCAGCTTCGGCTCCAGCACGGCCATCTGGAAGATCTCGTTGCGCTTCTTTTCGCCGCCCGAGAAGCCCTCGTTGACGCCGCGGTGCAGCAGCTTGTCGTCCAGGTGCAGGACCGAGAGCTTCTCGCGCACCAGCTTGAGGAACTCCATCGAGTCCAGCTCCTCTTCGCCGCGCGCCTTGCGCTGGGCGTTGAGCGAGCTGCGCAGGAAGTAGGTGTTGTTCACGCCCGGGATCTCGACCGGGTACTGGAAGGCCAGGAACAGGCCGGCGGCGGCGCGTTCCTCGGGCTCCAGCTCGAGCAGCGGCTTGCCGTCGAACTCGACGGTGCCTTCGGTGATCTCGTAGCCGTCGCGCCCGGCGAGGATGTTGCCCAGCGTGGACTTGCCGGCGCCGTTGGGACCCATGATGGCGTGCACCTTGCCCGGCTGCAGGTCCAGGGTCAGGCCCTTGAGGATTTCGCGCCCGTTGATGCTGGCGTGGAGGTTTTCAATCTTGAGCATGATGTGTTTCCCATGAGGCGGGGAGCCCGCCGGTTGGTCTGTTCTGTATGCGCGGGCCGCGGCCCGCCCCGGAATGGAAGCGCCGCGAAGGTCAGCCGACGCTGCCTTCCAGGCTGATATCAAGCAGCGCCTTGGCCTCGATCGCGAACTCCATCGGCAGTTCGCGGAAGACCGCCTTGCAGAAGCCGTCGACGATCAGGCTGATCGCGTCCTCTTCCGAAATCCCGCGCGAGCGGCAGTAGAACAGCTGGTCGTCGCTGATCTTGGAGGTGGTGGCCTCGTGCTCGACGGTCGCGGTCGGGTTCTTGACCTCGATGTAGGGGAAGGTGTGTGCGCCGCACTTCTTGCCGATCAGCAGCGAGTCGCACTCGGTGAAGTTGCGCGCGCCTTCGGCGTTGCGGTCCACCTTGACCAGGCCGCGGTAGGTGTTCTGCCCGCGCCCGGCGCTGATGCCCTTGCTGATGATCTTCGACTTGGTGCGCTTGCCCACGTGGATCATCTTGGTGCCGGTATCGGCCTGCTGGGCATGGTGGGTGAGGGCTACGGAGTGGAATTCGCCCACCGAGTCGTCGCCCAGCAGCACGCAGGAGGGGTACTTCCAGGTGATCGCCGAACCGGTTTCCACCTGGGTCCAGACCACCTTGCTGCGGTCACCGCGGCACTCGGCGCGCTTGGTCACGAAGTTGTAGATGCCACCGACGCCGTTCTCGTCGCCCGGGTACCAGTTCTGCACCGTGGAGTACTTGATCTCGGCATCTTCCAGCGCCACCAGCTCGACCACCGCGGCGTGCAGCTGGTTCTCGTCGCGCATCGGCGCGGTGCAGCCTTCGAGGTAGGACACGTGGCCCTTGTCCTCGCAGATGATCAGCGTGCGTTCGAACTGGCCGGTGTGGTTGGCGTTGATGCGGAAGTAGGTGGAGAGCTCCATCGGGCAGCGCACACCCTTGGGGATGAACACGAAGCTGCCGTCCGAGAACACTGCGGAGTTCAGCGCGGCGAAGTAGTTGTCGCCCACCGGCACCACGGTGCCGAGGTACTTTTTCACCAGTTCCGGGTGCTCCTTGATGGCTTCGGACATGGAGCAGAAGATCACCCCGGCTTCCTTCAGCTCCTTCTGGAACGTGGTGCCGACGGAGACCGAATCGAACACCGCGTCCACCGCCACACCGGCCAGCTTGGCGCGTTCGTGCAGCGGCACACCGAGCTTTTCGTAGGTGTCCAGCAGTTCCTGCGGCACTTCGTCCAGCGACTGGTACTTCGGGCCCTTGGGGGCGGAGTAGTAGCTGAGTGCCTGGAAGTCGATCGGCTGGATGTTCAGCCGCGCCCACTTCGGCACCGGCATGGTCAGCCAGTGGCGGTAGGCGGCCAGGCGCCATTCAAGCATCCACTCGGGCTCTTCCTTCTTGGCCGAGAGGGCACGGATGGTGTCCTCGTCCAGGCCCGGCGGGAGCGATTCGGATTCAATGTCGGTGATGAAGCCGGCCTCGTACTTGCGGCCGAGCTGTTCGTGCACCAGCGCGTTGGGGCGCTCTTCTTCCAATACGGGTTCGATGATCTGGGTGGCCATAGGCTGCCTGTGTTTCAGTTGCCGGCGAGGCGGGCGTCGATGCGCCTGGCCCCGGACGGGGGTGGGGGAGGAACGTCTGCGGACGCGGGTGCTTCTGCAAACATCTGCGCCAGGCTCACGTCACTGAGCGCGGCGGCGACCACATCGTTGATGCGGCGCCAGTTGGCGCGCACGCCGCACTGGCTGGCGATGCCGCACACATGCTCGTCGAGGCTGCACTCGGTCATCGCGATCGGCCCTTCCATGGCCTCGACGATCTCGAGCAGGCTGATTTCGCCCGGGGGGCGGGTCAGCCGGTAGCCCCCGTGGGCACCGCGGAAGCCTTCCACCAGCCCGGCCTGGGCCAGCGGCTTGAGCACCTTGCTCACGGT
>DXCY01000260.1 GCA_019115725.1 Candidatus Luteimonas excrementigallinarum | reverse complement strand
TCACCCGGTATCACCGTGCTGTTCCGCTTCGAGGGCGCGCAACCGGGCGAGGCGCCGCAGCTGGCAACCGTGCTGGAGGCCGACGAAGTACTGGTGGAGGTGCACGATCCCTACGCCAGCGACAGCATCGTGGTGAACGGGCAGCGGGTGCCGCTGGCGGCCAACTTCACCGCCGGCTACGGGCTGTGGCTGGCGCGCTCCGGATTCAACCGCGAATCGCTGCGCACGCTGCTGGGCCGGGAAGACGGCATCGACCGCCCGCACCTGTACCTGATGCAGCCCTACGATCCGCAGCGGCGGATTGTGCTGATGCTGCACGGCCTGGCCAGCAGCCCGGAAGCCTGGGTCAACCTGGCCAACGAGATCCAGGGCGATGAGGCACTGCGGCGCGAATTCCAGATCTGGCAGGTCTATTACCCCACCAACGTGCCGGTAGTGCTCAACCACGCCGCGATCCGCGGGCTGGTGACCGACGCCCTGGACCACTTCGATCCGCAGCGCAGCGCCCCGGCCTCGCACGACATCGTGCTGATCGGGCACAGCATGGGCGGGCTGATCTCGCGGCTGCTGGTGTCCAGCGCCGACGAGGCGCTGTGGGAGTGGTTCATGACCGGGCGCGAGATCGATCCCGCCCGGATGCAGCGGATCCGCCCGCGCCTGGACCCGATGCTGCGTTTCGAGCCGTTCCCCGGCATCGGCCGCGCGGTATTCATCGCCACCCCGCACCGTGGCACGGAGGTGGCCGGCAATCGCCTGGGCCGCTGGGTGTCACGCCTGGTGCGGCTGCCGCTGACCCTGGTGGAAGGCGTGGGCGAAGTGCTGCAGCTGGTGCCGCCGGCCGAGGCGGCCGACGGGGAGGCGCCCAGCCAGCTGTCCAACAGCATCGACAACCTGGACCGCAACGATCCCTTCGTACGCGCCGCCGCCGACCTGCCGATGGCGCCCGGACTGCCTTACCACTCGATCATCGCCCGCGCCGATCCGTCGGTGCCGCTGGCGCAGTCCGACGACGGCCTGGTGCCCTACCAGAGTGCGCACCTGCCGGGAGCGGTGTCCGAGCAGGTGATCACCTCCGGGCACAGCGTGCAGCAGACCGCGCCGGCCATCCAGGAGATCAGGCGCATCCTGCACCTGGACCTGCAGCGCGCGGAGTCCGGCGGGCAGGAATAAAAAATGCCCGGAGGGGAGGTCCGGGCATTCTGTGCAGGCGGATGGGGAGAGAGAGTCATCGTTGCTGCGGGAGTCATTATCACCGCGCTTCATGACATCTGGATGTCAGTTGTAGGCTGCCTGTAGCAATCCGGATGAAACCCCGCTGTCACGCGGGGTGTCGCGCACCTACTCGCGGGCGCTTGCGGGCGCAGCCGATACCGCGCGGCGGCGCAGCCAGTACATCGCCGCCAGCACCAGCAGCCACGCCGGCATCAGCAGGATCGCGGTGCGGATGCCCGGGGTGAACCACATCACCACCAGGATCCCGGCCAGAAACACCAGGCACAGCACGTTGGTCAGCGGCGCACCAGGGCTGGCGAAGGCCGGCTGCCGGCCCTCGCGCTGCAGCTGCCGGCGGAACATCAGGTGGGTGATGGAAATCATCGCCCAGTTGATCACCAGCGCCGCCACCACCAGCAGCATCAGCATGCCGAACGCACCTTCGGGCATGAAGAAGTTCAGCAGCACGCACAGCGCCGTTGCCGCCGCCGATACCGCCAGCGAGGCCACCGGCACGCCACGCCGGTTCACCCGGGTCAGCGCCTTGGGCGCGTTGCCCTGCAGCGCCAGGCCGTAGAGCATGCGGCTGTTGCAGTACACGCAGCTGTTGTAGACCGACAGCGCCGCGGTCAGCACCACCACGTTGAGCGCGGTGGCCACCCAGCCGTTGTCCAGCGAGTGGAAGATCATCACAAACGGGCTGGCGCCTTCCTGCACCTGGTTCCACGGGTACAGGGCCAGCAGCACGCCCAGCGCGCCGATGTAGAAAATGAGGATGCGGTAGATGATCTGGTTGGTGGCCCGGGGGATGGTTTTTCCCGGATTGTCGGCCTCGGCGGCGGTGATGCCCACCAGCTCCAGCCCGCCAAAGGAGAACATGATCACCGCCATGGCCATCAGCAGGCCGCTGACGCCGTTGGGGAAGAACCCGCCGAGCTCCCACAGGTTGCCCACCGAGGCCTGCGGACCGCCGTTGCCGCTGGCCAGCAGCCAGCCGCCGAACACGATCATGGCGATGATCGCGGCCACCTTCACGATCGACAGCCAGAACTCCATCTCGCCGAACAGGCGCACGTGCAGCAGGTTGATGCCGTTGACCAGCACGAAGAAGCCCAGCGCGGACACCCAGATCGGGATTTCCGGCCACCAGTACTGCACGTAGATGCCGATCGCGGTCAGCTCGGCCATGCTCACCAGCACGTACAGCGCCCAGTAGTTCCAGCCCGACAGAAAGCCGGCGAACTCGCTCCAGTAGCGGTAGGCGAAGTGGCTGAACGAGCCGGCCACCGGCTCCTCCACCACCATCTCGCCGAGCTGGCGCATGATCAGGAACGCGATCACCCCGGCCACCGCGTAGCCCAGCAGCACCGAGGGACCCGCCAGGCCGATCGCCGTGGACGTGCCCAGGAACAGTCCGGTGCCGATGGCCCCGCCCAGTGCGATGAGCTGGATGTGCCGGTTTTTCAGTCCGCGCGAGAGAGTGTTGTCTTCTGTTGGGTTCATACGGCCGCCATCGGCTGTTGGATCAAAGCCGGGCAGCATAGCCGGACCGCGCCGCCGGGGTGCAGTGCCCTTGGTTAGGACGGGCTGCAGCTAG
>DXCY01000259.1 GCA_019115725.1 Candidatus Luteimonas excrementigallinarum | reverse complement strand
TGAATATAAAAGATAAAAATGTCTTGTTTACAATAGAGTGGGAGTGAGGCCTGCTTCCCCCCGCGCCGGATATGATGTGGATCGCAATCCGGCGGTGACATCACGGATTTCACTCTCAGGGGGGAGGGGACATGGATCTGCCCGAACAGCAGGCCCGGCGTACGATCGATAAACTGCTGAGCGCAGCCGGATGGCTGCTGCAGGACCGGGCGGATTTTGATCGGAATGCCGCCATTGGCGTGGTCGTGCGTGAGTTCCAGCTGCCAGCGGGCCCCTGCGACTACCTGCTTTTCATCGACGGCAAAGCCGCCGGGGTGATCGAGGCCAAGCGCGAAGGCATGACCCTGAGTGGAGTCGCTGAGCAATCAGCGAAATACATGACCAGCCTGCCCGAGCACTTGGCGCGCTGGGACGAGCAGCTCATCTACGGCTACGAGAGCACCGGCACGGACACCTGGTTCGTCAACCGGCGCGATCCGAAATCGCGCTCGCGCCGCCTGTTCGCCTTCCACCGCCCTGAGACCCTGCGCGACTGGCTGCAGCAGCCCGACACCCTGCGCGCGCGCCTGCAGCACCTTCCACCGCTGGACACCCACGGCCTGCGCGACTGCCAGGTGGAAGCCATCCAGGGCCTGGAATCCTCGCTTGCCGAGGACAGGAGGCGCGCCCTGATCCAGCTCGCCACCGGCGCCGGCAAGACCTACACCGCCTGCACCTTTTCCTGGCGCCTGCTCAAGCACGCCGGCGCCCGCCGGATCCTGTTCCTGGTGGACCGCAACAACCTCGGCGACCAGACGCTCAAGGAGTACCAGAACTTCCAGGCGCCCGGCGCCGCCAACCGCTTCACCGATACCTACATCGTCCAGCACCTGCGCGGCCCGCGCATCGACCCGGACGCCAAGGTGGTGATCACCACCATCCAGCGCCTGTACGCCATGCTCCGCGGCCGCGAGCTGGACGAGGAGGACGAAGAAATCTCCGGCTTCGAGCAGTGGGCCGGCGAGCCGGACGGGGAGGGTGCGATCCCGCCGATCAGCTACAACCCCGAGCTTCCGATCGAGACCTTCGACTTCATCGTCACCGACGAGTGCCACCGTTCCATCTACGGCCTGTGGCGCCAGGTGCTGGAGTACTTCGACGCCCACATCATCGGCCTGACCGCCACACCCTCGAAGCACACCCTGGGCTTCTTCAACCAGAACCTGGTGGCCGAATACCCCTACGAGCGCTCCGTGGCCGACGGCGTCAACGTCGGCTACGAGGTCTACCGCATCCGCACCCGGGTGACGGAGGAGGGCGGCACGGTGGAGGCCGACGACAGCGGCTTCCAGATCCCCGTGCGCGACCGGCGCACCCGCAAGCTGCGCTACGAGAGCCTGGACGAAGACCTTGAGTACACCGCCAGGGAACTCGACCGCTCGGTGGTGAACCCCAACCAGATTCGCGCCGTGCTGCAGGCCTACCGCGACCGGGTGTACACCGAACTCTTCCCCGAGCGCAGCGGCGAGTGGCTGCCCAAGACCCTGATCTTCGCCAAGGACGACAACCACGCCGAGGAGATCGTGCACGCCGTGCGCGAGGTGTTCGGCGAGGGCAACGACTTCGCCAAGAAGATCACCTACCGCAACACCGGCGAGGACCCGAAGGCGCTGATCAAGGCCTTCCGCGTCGATCCCTTCCCGCGGGTGGCGGTGACCGTGGACATGATCGCCACCGGCACCGACATCAAGCCGGTGGAGGTGCTGATCTTCATGCGTGACGTGAAGTCGGAAGGGTATTACGAGCAGATGAAAGGCCGCGGCGTGCGCACCATCCCCGACGCCGACCTGCGCGCCGTGACCCCGGACGCGCAGACCAAGACCCGCTTCATCCTGATCGACGCGGTAGGCGTGTCCGAATCGAAGAAGACGGCCAGCCAGCCGCTGGAGCGCAAGCGCACCGTCAGCTTCGAAAAGCTGCTGGAGCAGATCGCCATGGGCCGGCGCGACGAGGACGCCGTGTCCTCTCTGGCCGCGCGCCTGGCCGCGCTGGACCGCAAGCTCGACGACGAAGACCGCGCCCGGGTGGAGGAAGCCAGCGGCGGGCTCACGCCGCGCCAGCTTGCCGGCCGGCTGCTTGATTCCATCGATCCCGACATGCAGTGCGCCGCCGTCATCGATCGCCACGGCCCCGACGCCACGCCGGAGCAGGAAGCCGAAGTCATCGCCGGTCTGGTCGATACCGCCTGCAAACAGTTTGACAAGCCGGCTCTGCGCCAGCTGCTCAAGGACATCAAGCAGAAGACCGACATCGTGATCGACGAGGTCACGCCGGACGAGGTGCTGCACACCGGCTTCGACCTCAAACGTGCCGAAGAAACCGTGGCCAGCTTCCGCGAGTTCATCGAGCGCCACCGCGATGAGCTGACCGCGCTGCAGATCATCTACAACCAGCCGCTGGGCCGGCAGAAGCTGACCTACGCCGCCATCCGCGAGCTGGTGCAGCGCCTCGCCGACCCGCCGCTGTACCTCACCTGCGCCAACGTGTGGCAGGCCTACAGGCGGATCGAAGCCGCCAAGGTGCGCGGCGCGCCGGTGGACGAGCAACTCACCGAGGTGGTGAGCCTGGTGCGATACGCGCTTGGCCAGACCGATACGCTGGAGCCCTTCGGCGCCGTAGTTGAGCGGCGCTTCAACCTGTGGATGGGACGCGAGAAAAAGGCGGGCAGGGCGTACACGCCGGAGCAGGAGGAATGGCTGCGGGCGATTGCCGGCTATATCGCCGCCAATGCCGAGATTGCGGCGAAGGATTTCATGGAGGCGCCGGCGCTGTCGGATCGCGGCGGGATCGTGCGGGCGCGGCAGGTGTTGGGGACAGGGTTAAATGAGATGTTGGAAGAGATGCAAGAGGCGTTGGTGGCGTAAATGAGCTTTGGAGAAAACCTCGCCGATCTTGTAGCGAAGAGCACCAATGAACTGCACGGAAAGCACACAAGCTGGGAGCGTGTGCGACTCGGGGATGTTGCCCATCTGGTGAATGGGTTCGCGTTCAAGTCCAGCGCCTTCAACGAGAGCGAAGGCATGCCGATCGTTCGCATCCGGGATGTCACGAGTGGCTCTGCCGGCACCTTCTACCGTGGGCCCACGGACGATCCACGAATGACCTTCATCGAGGATGGCCAAATCGCCATCGGGATGGACGGGGATTTCAACAGCAGGCTATGGAGCGGCGGACGCGCCCTCCTGAACCAGCGCGTGTGTACCGTGCAAGCTGACGAGGAGTTCTACTCGCAGCGGCTGCTTTCCTACGCGCTTCCAGGCTACCTCCGCCTGATCAACGAGCACACGTCGGCTGTGACGGTGAAGCACCTTTCTTCGTTCACCGTGCGCGATATCCCGTTGCCGCTGCCGCCGCTCAATGAGCAACGGCGGATCGTCGAGAAGATCGAAACGCTCTTCGCCGAACTGGACAAGGGCGAAGAATCCCTGCGCCAGGTCCAGACCCTGCTGGCCCGCTACCGCCAATCCGTCCTCAAGGCCGCCGTCACCGGCGAACTGACCGCCGACTGGCGCGCCGAGCGCGCCGGCAAGCTCGAACACGGCCGCGACGTGCTTGAACGCATCCTCCAGACCCGCCGCGAAACCTGGGAAGGGCGGGGCAGGTATAAGCAGCCGGTACAACCCGCCGACGAACTTCCATCCTTGCCGCAAGGCTGGGTATGGGCGACCGTCGATCAGGTGGTGGCTGTTTTCAGAAACGGACTGTCCAAGAAGCCGGGGTCGGAGCCGAGCAGGTTCCCAATCCTCCGGATTTCTGCAACGCGGCCGTTGAGTGTCGACATCGCCGATGTGCGCTATTACCCAGCCTCCGACGACTCGGAGGTAGCAGCCTCGTGGGTCGAGAAGGGCGATCTTCTGTTCACCAGGTACAGCGGCTCAACGCACTTTGTCGGAGTGTGTGGCCAGATGCGGGGAGACGAGCCTGTGCTGCATCCAGACAAGTTGATCAAGGCTCGAGCGATAGATATGGACGGGCTAGACATCGATTTTCTTGAGATTGCATGGAACGCCGGCGAAACTCGTCGTCACATCGCATCGAAGATCAAAACCACCTCTGGGCAACAAGGCGTGGCAGGGGCCGACATCAAAGCGGCTCCTTTCCCATTGCCACCACCGGAAGAGCAAGGTCTTATCTCCCGACTCGTCTGGGAAGCGTTGGACCGCGTGCGCGAATTGCAGTCGCACTGCGAAGCCGAACTGGCTCGTTCTTCGGCACTCCGCCAATCCATCCTCAAAGACGCCTTCTCCGGCCGCCTGGTCCCCCAGGATCCCCACGACGAACCCGCCTCCGAGCTACTGGCGCGCATCCACCGGTCTCAGGAAGCTGGCCGGGCAGCAAAGCGATGAAGTGAGTGCAGATTGCGCGTGTTGACAACAGATACACATGCGTCGATAATTGTGTACTCAACAGCTATACGCCCAAGGTGCCTCCATGTCCCGCGTCGCCCCTATCAATCTGCGCGCCCTGCCGGCGCAGCGCGACCTGATCGACCGGGCCGCCGGCGTGCTGGGCAAGAACCGTTCGGACTTCATGCTCGAAGCCGCCTGCGACCGCGCGCGCAACGTGCTGCTCGACCAGACCTTCTTCGAACTCGACGAAGCCCGCTTTGCCGAGTTCGTCGAGCTGCTGGATGCGCCACCGGCGCCAAATCCCGGCCTGGAACGCCTGCTGGCGACGAAGGCGCCTTGGGACGAGGCGTGAAGCCCGGCCGCCCAACCGCGCCATGTCCGCTCACGCCCAGCCATGTGCTGGGCGATTTCTCGTGCGGGCACGCGGTGCTGGACGACTGGCTCAAGCGCCGCGCCTTGGTCAATCAGGTCAGCGGTGCCAGCCGCACCTTTGTGACGGCCGAAGCCTCTGGCCGGGTGCTGGGTTATTACTCGCTGGCGGGAGGAGCCGTGACCCACGGCATCGCCACTGGCCAGGCGCGGCGCAACATGCCCGACCCGATCCCGGTCGTGGTGCTTGGGCGACTGGCCGTGGACCGGAGCGCGCAGGGCAGGCGCTTGGGAGCCGCGTTGCTGAGGGATGCCGTATTGCGCTCAATGACGGTAGCCGAGCATTTGGGAGTGCGCGCCATGCTCGCTCACGCGCTCGACGAGCAGGCCAGGGATTTCTACCTGCACCACGGATTCCGGGCATCACCCATCGAACCGTTGACGGTGATGCTGGTGCTTCCACGGGAGCGGGAGCGGCTCGGCGGTATCGCCAAAGGTGCGAATCCCACCGGGTACCGCGATCGCAAGGACCGATACTGATGGGGTTGCGGCTGCCTACGGTCGCGCTCGCCGGAACCCTGCTTGTGCCGAGCTAGTGGAGGCAATCCTCCGGCAGCACCTCCCCATATCTTGGCGCGAAACACTGCGTAGGTTCGGACACTGAGGGCAAGCGCTGGTCGGGTGGAGGAATCCGGAACGCCGGCTCGCCGGGAAGATTGACGTAGCTGAGCGAGAAGGCGCGGATCGTTTTCGTTTCCGGGAAGTACTGTCCGTTGAGTCCGATGGGGTGTCGGGTCTCAACCAGTCGGCCGATCAGCCATTCGGGCACGACATCGTCCACCTCCGTCACGGGAAACGTGACGCCGGAGCCTTCGCGATTCGTCCCGAGGTACAAGCCCCCGTCCCTGGACACCAGGAATCCGTACAGGCGCACGCCCACTACCGGCGGCTCATGGGTGCTGACAAGTTCGTCCAGACGGTAATGGCAGCGGTCCTCCGGCGTGTTCCAGACTTCGTGGCAGATGCGCGCGCCTTCTGCATCGTGCGTGTAGTAGGAGAATTCCCCACTGGATGACATCGTTTCGCGTTCAACGCCGGTGGCGGAGGAAACGCCAGAGGGATTGGGATACGGAGGGATCGGCCTGGGAACCCCTGGTTCGTTTATATAGCCAATCGAATAGACGTCCAGGCTGTTGATGTCCTGGTGGAAAATTCCGTGCACGCCCACCCGGTGACCAACCATCCAGTGGACATCGTCCATGTGGTCGTCGAAAACCTTGCCGACACGCACCGAGGCGCCCGTGCCGTCGCGGTTTTCGGTCAGGTACAGATCGTCGTCGCTTTCCCGAAGATAGGCATGAAACCGTACTCCCTCGACTTGAGGGTTGCTGGAAAGTTCTGCGAGCTCATAGTTGCAAGTCGGCGTCGCCATATGGCCGCTGCTGTAGCAACTGCGTTGGACGGCCGGCTCTTCATGGCAACCGGCCAGCAGCGCAATCAACACCAGCGCATGAGTGGAATGATGTTTCACAGACCTATCCTTTCATGCCTCGTCTTCGGTAAAGGGAACTGCAGGATGTCCCGGGCGCCGGGGATGCCGTCAGGTGTCAACGCTGATCGGGTGGGGGAATCCGGAAGGGTGTCTCACCCGGAAGGTTGACGTAGCTGAGCGAGAAGGCGCGGATCGTTTTCGTTTCCGGGAAGTACTGTCCATTGAGTCCAGCCAGGTGCTCGGTTTCGACCAGTCGCCCAACAAGCCATTGCGGAACAATGTCGTCGACCTGAGTCACAGGCATGGCGGTGCCGGTGCCGCTGCGGCTGGTCGCGATATACAGGTTATCGTTTCTGGAGACCAGAAATCCGTACAGGCGCACGCCGACCACGGATGGCTCCCGGATGTTGGTCAGTTCGTCCAACAGATAGTGGCAGCGCTCTTCGGGGGTGTACGAGATCTCCGAACAAATGCGCGCGCCATTGGCATCGTGGGTGAAGTAGAAGAACTCATCGTCGGCAGATTGCCGTGCTACTTCGGTGTCGGCCTGGACCCGTTCGCGGTCAGTCTGGCCGGGCTCCATGGGACGGGAAACACCGGACGGACCGGGGAACGGAGGGATCGGTTCCGGGACACCAGGCTCATCGATCCAGCCGATCGAGTACACGTCAAGACTGTTGATCTCATGATGAAAAATTCCGCGAATGCCCACCCGGTGCCCTGCCATCCAGATGACATCGTCCATGTTCCTGCCTGGAACCTGGGCAATGCGAACAGTCGCGCCGGTGCCGTCCCGGTCCTCGGCCAAATAGAGCTCACCCTTGCGCTCATGCAAGTAGGCGGAGAGGCGCACACCTTCTGCCTCCGGACTGTTGGAGAGCTCGGATATCTCGTAGTTACAGGTTGGGGCGGCCATATGGCCACTGGTGTAGCAGCTCCGCTCGACAGGCGCGTCGCTGGAGCACGCGAAAAGCAGCGTGAGGAGAAGCGCTGAAAGTGTCCGAAGAAGCATCACAGCCCACTCTGGTAGGCGTCTCGGAGCGGAATGGGTCTGACGAGATCTTCTCGCTGAATATCGAGGTAGACCTCATAGTCCCAATAGTGCAACCCGGAAGAGTCGGCGATATATACGTTGATTTCTTCGTAGTAGCCAAAGACAAGGTCGCCTGCTTGCACGTCTCCCGATCCGCCGTAGCCGCCGACTCCATTTGCGTCCGGGCGTTGATCGAATCGGAAGGCCCGATCCCCACCGCCAGGTAACGCGCCGGCCCGTGGGTGGGTATGGATGGCCGCAGTGTCGGCCGCGATGCCCGCAGGGCGTTGCGCCTGCTCCATGATTCCCCGCACGCTCGCATGCTCCCCACTGCTCCAAGGTGCGCCGAAGCGGTACGTTCCGGCAGGAGTGCGACCAATGATGGCGCCGACTTCAACGCCGTAGCGCTCGCTGTTGGCGATGGGCAGGACGTGTTCACGCCAAGCGCGTGCCGCTTCCAGCTCGGTGTCGTAGTCGCGGTATGCACCGGCCTGCATCAGGGCCTCGTGCGAATCGGTGATGACGTCGCTGGCAACCGCCCAATCCGGGACCGATGGCGTATTGGCATCGTTGCCCGGGCCGGGATAGTCGAGCGGGTGAAGGTTGCCCGCCTGTACCTCCGCCGCCGGAGGCGAATACCGCATCGGCATCGACGCAGCGGCTGCGCCGGCCCCCGAGTCCTGGGAAACAAACACGCGCACCTGCCGGGCCGACAGCACTTTGCAGCCGCAGGCCAGCGAGCTGCCGTGAAGGGCCACGGGCTGACCATCGACAATCAAAGTGCTGTCGCCGTCGACGATCGGGAATGCGCCCTTGTGTTGCGGGCAGGTGGCCTGGTCGTTGACCCGGGCCACCGGGATACCGTCGATATCGGTGAACGGCGATGCGGTGATGACGCTGCCGCCGCTGCTGGTCGGGTCGCCCAGAACGATCCAGCTCCTGTCAATGCCGTATCCTTGGCCTGCGGGAAAC
>DXCY01000258.1 GCA_019115725.1 Candidatus Luteimonas excrementigallinarum | reverse complement strand
GAACAGCGGCATGTTCCTGTTCCGGGCCTCGGTGTATCTGGGGGAACTTGAGCGCCACCAGCCGGCGATGCTGGCTGCCTGCCGCGCCGCGTTGGCCGGGGCCAGACGCGATGAGGATTTTGTGCGTGTGGACAAGGCGGCGTTCGAAGCGTGTCCGTCGAACTCGATCGATTACGCGGTGATGGAGAAGACGTCCCATGCCGCGGTGCTGGCGATCGACGTGGGCTGGAATGACGTCGGCAGCTGGTCGGCACTGTGGCAGGTGGCCGAGCAGGACGGTGATGGCAACGCCCACCACGGTGACGTGGTTGCAAAGAACTGTCGCAACACGCTGGCTTGGGGTGACGGTCGGCTCGTTGCACTGCTAGGGCTGGAGGATGTGGTGTTGGTGGACACCGCGGACGCGGTGCTGGTGGCCCACAAGGACCACGTGCAGGATGTCAGGGCGATAGTGTCCGAACTCAAAGCGGCCGGCCGGGCTGAGCCGACCGTGCATCGCAAGGTTTACCGGCCGTGGGGCAGCTACGACTCGATCGACATGGGCGAGCGTTTCCAGGTGAAGCGCATTACCGTGAAGCCGGGCGCGCAGCTGAGCCTGCAGATGCACCACCATCGCGCCGAGCACTGGGTCGTCGTCAGCGGCACCGGTCGCATAACGCGGGGTGAGGAAGTGATCCTGCTGAGCGAGAACCAGAGCACGTACATTCCGTTAGGCGTGACTCACCGGCTGGAGAACCCTGGTCGCTTGCCGCTCGAATTGATCGAGGTCCAGTCCGGAAGCTACCTCGGTGAAGACGATATCGTCCGCTTCGAGGATGTGTACGGGCGTGGGTGATGGTTCGCTACCCTGGGCAATTCACCGAGTGCCGCGGCCAGCCGCACGTGATCCGCTGTGATAGCTGGCCGGAGTACATCAGCGGTGTGGGCGCGAGCGACGTGGAGCGGCTGCGGGTGTTCGCGCGGATCATGGGCATCTCGGGATATGACCGCCGGTAAGCCTGCGTGCAACGAGTTGTCGGACGACGCCGTCACAAGGGGATACCGCGCCCGAGGGCGCGCCCGTGCTCCACGCGCGACATAATCGCGCCAGAGGATTGGAATCGCGCCACATTGAGGCGTAATCAGTGGACGAATGAGTCCGGCCACACGCTGGCGCTGCAACAGGAGATGGAACTTGATTTCTGGCCGTGACATGACCGGGCGCAAGATAGTCCTTTTCGCCAACACCGACTGGTATCTCTACAATTTCCGCCGCGCACTCGCATTGGCGCTGAAGGCTCACGGCTACGAGCTGCTGCTGATCTCGCCACCGGGCCCGTACGGCGAGAAGCTGCGCGCGCTAGGCTTGCGGTGGGAGCCGGTGCCGATGGATCGCCGCAGCCTCAACCCGCTGCGCGAGGCCAAGCTGCTGGGATGGCTGGTATCGCTGTTCCGCACGGAGCGCCCGGCGCTGGTGCACGGCTTCACCATTAAGTGCGCCGTGTACGGATCGCTCGCCGCACGCCTTGCCGGCGTTCCGGCGCGGGTCAACGCCGTGGCCGGCATGGGCTATGTGTTCACCAGCAACGACACCAAGGCCCGCGTGCTGCGCCCGGTGGTGAGGAGGCTGCTGCGTAGCGCACTGGATGGCGGCAACGCGCGGCTGGTGCTGCAGAACCCGGATGACGTGGCGCTGTTCGAGGCTGCGAGGTTGGTGGACCGCGAGCATGTGCGCCTGATTCCGGGATCCGGCGTGGATTGCTCGCGCTTCCTGGCCCGCGAGCCGGCTGCGGCGAATGGCCGCCCGCTGCGCGTGTTGCTGGCCGCGCGCCTGCTCTGGGACAAGGGCGTGGCTGAGTACATTGCCGCCGCACGGCAGTTGCTTGGCGAGGGCAGGCCACTGCAATTCCTGCTCGCCGGTGATCCAGACCCCGGCAACCCCGCGGCCGTTCCGGAAAAAACCGTGCGAGGGTGGGTGGACGAAGGCATCGTCGAGTGGCTTGGCCATGTGGACGACATGCCCGCGCTGTTCGCATCGGTCGACATGGTGGTGTTGCCGAGCTACCGCGAAGGCCTGCCCAAGGGGCTGATTGAAGCGGCCGCGTGTGCGCTGCCCTTGGTCACCACCGACGTACCGGGGTGTCGCGAAGTGGTGACCGACGGCGTCGATGGTCTGCTGGTGCCGGTGCGGGATGAGGGAGCCTTGGCAGGAGCGATTGCCATGCTCCAGGACGATCCGGAGCTTGCGTCCCGTCTTGGCCAAGCCGCCCGCCAGAAGGCGCTGGCCGAGTTCGACGAGAAGATCGTGATCGAGCGGACGATGGCGGTGTATCGCGAGCTCCAGCCCGAATCATGACTGGCTCCGACGTGTTGCTGGCGGTACTGGCTATCGGCGTGGCGGCCCTGCTTGCTCGCGGGAGTCACCCGTTCGTTGCGATTCTTCTGGTGGCATCGGCCCTCGGGGTTTCGGCACTCCTGTTCCTGCCAACCGAAATGCTCGGAAACCTGGTGGGCATGGATCGCGTATATCGCTTCCATCGCCTGACTCGGGCCACCCCGTTCAATCCACCAGAGTGGATCCACATCATCGTCTTTGCCTGGCTGGGCCTGTTGATCTGGCTGGGCCAGGCAAAGATGCGCGGGTGGACCGGCATGGCTCTGATTGCGGCGCTCGGAGTGGCCGCGGAGTTGGCCCAGTGGCTGGCGGACGGGCGAGAGCCCGGTCTGGAGGATGCAGCGCTGAATGTGGGGGGTGGCTTGCTGGGTGTGTTGCTCGCGGTTGGGTTGAGGCGTTTGTTCAAGCGTCGTTGATCAATCTCGCAAAAGGTTGATCGCGTGGTGCGTCCCGCGATTAACATTCCCGATCGGGATGATTGTCTTGCCGCAGGCGTGTATCCGGTCAATTATTCCCGTTCGGGAATAATGAGTCCGGCTCCTTTTGATGATCACCAAATTGTCCCGTACGGGCATTGCCGACAATGCCCGGCCCCACGCGTCATAACCGCCGTGGGGGCGGGGCGGTTACCAGATCAGATCGTCGGGGACTTC
>DXCY01000257.1 GCA_019115725.1 Candidatus Luteimonas excrementigallinarum | reverse complement strand
TGGGAAGGCCGACTGGACGGGCAGGGCGTTAGCCAGCTGGGCGATCTGTGTGCCGCGCTGCAGGTCGTCACGTTTGAACCGGGGAGCCATGCACTGGTAGGCGGCAGCGGGGAACCGCGGCGGCGGTTCATGGATTGGGGCCTGTTCCACGTGGAACAGGAGTTTTTTCCCTTGTGGCGCCGCTTTTCCCGGGCGCTGCGCCAGCGCAATGCACTGCTGAAGCAGGGCGCCCCCTCCGATCAGCTGGATGTGTGGGACATGGAACTGGCCGGGGCAGGGGAGGACCTCACCGATTTCCGCGAGGCCTATCTGCTCGGCCTGCAGGACACCCTGGCCGCAACCGCGCAGCGGATCGCGCCCTCGCTGGGTCACGCCGGCCTGCAGTTCCTCCCCGGCTGGAAGCGCGACAGCATGCCCCTGGCCGACGCGCTGCTGTTGGCCCGCGACCGGGATCGCCTGCTGGGCCATACCAGCACCGGGCCGCACCGGGCCGATTGGCGGGTGGAATTCAGCGCCATGCCGCAGGGTGAGGCGCTGTCGCGGGGCCAGGCCAAGCTCGCTGCGCTGGCCTGCCTGCTGTCCCAGGCCCGGCACCTGGCCGATACCCTGGGCGAATGGCCGGTTGTGGCGCTGGACGACATGGCCTCGGAACTGGACGCGGGGCACCGGGGCAGGGTGTTTGCCACCCTGGCGGAAAGTGACGCCCAGGTGTTCGTCACCGGTACCGATCTGCCGGACGCGCCAGGCGGACAACCGGTGCGCATGTTCCACGTGGAACAGGGTGTGATCAGTCCTGCCTGAGCGCCCACGGGGCCCCGGAGGGCGAGGGCGCCGGAATGCTATGATTCACAGGTTGAGCCCCTTGTGGGCGCTGTGGGCGCGCTGGTGCGCTGCAGTGCCGCCGGGGCTTCCAGACAACCGGATACATGAATGACTGACACCACCCCCGATACGCCGGAAGTGGGTAACGCTTCCTACGATTCCAGCCGGATTACCGTGCTGCGTGGCCTGGAGGCCGTGCGCAAGCGGCCGGGCATGTATATCGGCGACGTGCACGACGGCACCGGCCTGCACCACATGGTGTTCGAGGTCGTCGACAACGCGGTCGACGAGGCCCTGGCCGGGCATGCCGACGACATCGTGGTGACCATCCACCAGGACGGATCGGTGTCGGTGTCCGACAACGGCCGCGGTATTCCGGTGGATGTGCACAAGGAAGAGGGCGTTTCGGCGGCCGAGGTCATCATGACCGTGCTGCATGCCGGCGGTAAGTTCGACGACAACAGCTACAAGGTGTCCGGCGGCCTGCACGGCGTGGGCGTGTCGGTGGTCAACGCGCTGTCCGAGCACCTGTCGCTGGATATCTGGCGCGACGGCAAGCATCACCGCCAGGAATACCGCCACGGCGAGCCGCAGTATCCGCTCGAGGTGGTGGGACCGGCCGGTGATCGCCGCGGCACGGTGCTGCGCTTCAAGCCGTCCTCGGACATGTTCACCAACACCGAGTTCCAGTTCGACATCCTCGCCAGGCGCCTGCGCGAGCTGTCGTTCCTGAACTCCGGCGTGCGCATCACCCTGGTCGATGAGCGGGGCGATGATGAGGGCAAGGAGCGGCGCGATACGTTCGAGTACGAGGGCGGGATCCGCTCTTTTGTCGAGCATCTGGCCCAGCTCAAGACCCCGCTGCACCCGAACGTGATTGCGGTATCCGGCGAGCACAACGGCATCGTGGTGGAAGTGGCGCTGCAGTGGACCGATTCCTACCAGGAAACGATGTACTGCTTCACCAACAACATTCCGCAGAAGGACGGCGGTACCCACCTGCAGGGTTTCCGCGCCGCGCTGACCCGGACGCTCAGCAATTACATCGAGCAGAACGGCGTCGCCCGTCAGGCCAAGGTGCAGCTGTCCGGCGACGACATGCGCGAAGGAATGATCGCCGTGCTGTCGGTGAAGGTGCCGGATCCGAGCTTCTCCTCGCAGACCAAGGAAAAGCTTGTCTCATCGGACGTGAGACCGGCGGTGGAGCACACCTTTGGCGCCCGGCTGGAGGAATTCCTGCAGGAAAACCCCAACGAGGCCAAGGCGATCACCGAAAAGGCGGTCGACGCTGCCCGCGCCCGCGAGGCCGCGCGCAAGGCCCGCGACCTGACCCGCCGCAAGGGCGCGCTGGATATCGCCGGCCTGCCGGGCAAGCTGGCCGACTGCCAGGAAAAGGACCCGGCGCTCAGCGAACTGTTCATCGTCGAGGGTGACTCCGCCGGCGGCTCGGCCAAACAGGGCCGCAACCGCAAGAACCAGGCGGTGCTGCCGCTGCGCGGCAAGATCCTCAACGTGGAACGCGCGCGCTTCGACCGCATGCTGTCCTCCGACCAGGTCGGCACGCTGATCACCGCGCTCGGCACCGGCATCGGCAAGGACGACTACGATCCGGACAAGCTGCGCTACCACAAGATCATCATCATGACCGACGCGGACGTGGACGGCGCCCACATCCGCACCCTGCTGCTGACCTTCTTCTACCGGCAGATGCCGGAGCTGATCGAGCGCGGCCACGTCTATATCGGCCTGCCGCCGCTGTACAAGATCAAACAGGGCAAGAACGAGCTGTACCTGAAGGACGACGCCGCGCTGAACGCCTACCTGGCCTCCAATGCGGTCGAGGGCGCCTCGCTGGTGCCGGCCGACGGCGAGCCGGCGATCGAGGGCCCGGCGCTGGAGAACCTGCTGCTGGTCTATGCCCGCGCCCAGGAGGCGATCGCCCGCAACGCGCATCGCCACGATCCGGCGCTGATCGAGGCGCTGATCGATTTCACCCCGCTTGATCCGGACACCGTTGTCGGCAACATCGACGAGCGCCATGAGCTCGACGCCCTGGCCGCGCGCCTGAACCAGAGCGGCGCGGGCAAGCCGGTGTACTCGCTGGACCTGCAGACCGATGCCGACGGCCGCCCGGTGGCGCTGCTGGGCACGCGTCGCCACATGGGCACCGAGCACCGCCATATCCTGCCCCTGGCGGTGCTGGAAAGCGGTGAACTGCGTCCGGTGCGCGAGGCCGCCGAGCTGCTGCACGGCCTGATCCGCGAGGGCGCCATGATCCTGCGCGGCAACCGCACCCATCCGGTCACCAACTTCGCCCAGGCCCATGCCTGGCTGATGGAGGAGGCCAAGCGCGGCCGCCAGATCCAGCGCTTCAAGGGCCTGGGTGAAATGAACCCCGAGCAGCTGTGGGACACCACGGTCAATCCCGATACCCGCCGCCTGTTGCAGGTGCGGATCGAGGATGCGGTGGGCGCCGACCAGATCTTCAGCACCCTGATGGGCGATGTGGTGGAGCCGCGCCGCGACTTCATCGAAGACAACGCGCTGAAGGTCTCCAACCTGGACATCTGATCCGGCGGCGCCGGAACCGGCCTTTCCTGGCCGGTTCCGGTCCGTATTTACATATTCTTCAGCGTCAGCCGACTAAAACGGCTGCAACGCCCTCCGGCAAGGGACAGGGAACACCTCATGAAGAAGCTCCTCCTGGCGCTGGCTGTCGCCGTGACGATCACCGCCTGCGCCACCACCACTTCGCCCACCGGCCGCACCCAGTACGTGGGCGCGGTGTCCCAGGACCAGCTCAACCAGCTCGGCGCCCAGGCCTTCACCCAGATGAAGAGCGAGCAGCGCCTGGCCGGTGGTCAGCAGAGCAGCTACCTCAGCTGCGTGGTCAACGCGCTGGTGCGCGAGCTGCCGGCAGAACAGCGCCAGATCGCCTGGGAAGCTGCGGTATTCGTGGACGACAATCCCAACGCCTTCGCCCTGCCGGGCGGCAAGGTGGGCGTGAATACGGGCCTGTTCACCGTGGCCCGCGACCAGCACCAGCTGGCGGCGGTGGTCGCGCATGAGATCGGCCACGTCATTGCCCGCCACCATGACGAGCGCATCACCCGCCAGTACGGTGCTGCCGGCGCCCTGCAGGTGGTGGGCAGCCTGCTGGGTGCGCGCTACGGCGAGGGCATCGGCAACGCGGCCATGCAGGGCGGCAGCATCGCCGCCCAGGCGGGCTTCCTGCTGCCGGGCTCGCGCGCCCAGGAAACCGAGGCCGACGTGGTGGGCCAGGACCTGATGGCCCAGGCCGGCTTCGACCCGCGCAAGGCCGTCGACCTGTGGCAGAACATGATCGCCGCCGGCGGCAGCCGCCCGCCGCAGTGGCTGTCCACCCATCCCAATCCGGAGTCGCGCATCAGCGAACTGCAGGCCCGCGCAACCGGCCTGGTGCCGGTCTACGAGCAGGCCCGTGCCGCGGGCCGCAGGCCGGCCTGCGGCTGAGCGCCTCCTGTTTTCCCTGCCCGGCTGCTGTCTCGGCGGCCGGTCCTGTGCCAGAATTCCGTTTTCCGGTGTGCGCCCGGCGCCCCGGATGCCGTCCCAGAGATGAAAGGTGACCCCATGAAATCGACCACCCACGCTCCCGCGCTGATAGCCCTTGCCGTTGCCGCGGTTCTCGCCGGCGGCACCCCCGCTACCGCCAGCGCCGCTACCTCGCCCGTGCTCACCGAAGCCGACGCCCAGGAATGCCAGCGCAGCCGTCGCGGCAGCAACAAGCAGGAAGAGGTTGAGGATCGCTACCCCAACGCGACCCGTGAGTCGCCGGACGAAAGCGCTTCCTCGCGCATGGCCCAGCGCCTGAACCGCCTCAATGCCGCCATGCAGGATGATGAGTTTGCCAAGGTCGTCGAGCAGGCTGAAGACATCATCGCCCAGGAGCGGGCCAACGATTATGACCGGGCCTATGCCTCCAACATGGCTGGCCACGCTTCCTACAACGCTGACGATACCGAAGCGGCGAAGCGTTACATCGCCCAGGCGATCCAGTACGACGCGCTCGACAACAACAATCACTTCCAGTCCATGATGATGCTGGCCCAGCTGCACGCGCAGGACGAAGAGACCGAGCAGAGCCTGACCCTGTTGGAGCGCTATTTCGCGGAATCCGGCAGCACCCAGGCGAATGATCTGGCGTTGCGCGGCCAGCTGCTCTACCAGGCTGAACGCTACGATGAAGCGATCCCGGCCCTGCGAGAGGCGATCGATTCGGCCGAAGAGCCCCATTCGAGCTGGACCCAGGCCCTGATGGCTGCTTACGCGGAAACCGGCCGTGACGCCGAAGCCACCGCAATGGCGGAACAGATCGCTGCGAGTTCCCCGGACGACAAGCGCTCGCAGATGAATCTGGCGGCCATGTACATGCAGGTTGAGCAGAACGCCAAGGCCATTGAGGTCATGGAGCGTCTGCGTGCCTCCGGCCAGCTGACCGAAGACCGCGATTACCGCAATCTCATGGCCCTGCATCTGAACACTGATGGAGGCGAAGCTGCCGCCATTGCCGTGATCAACGAAGGCCTGGAAAAGGGGGTGCTGGAAAGCAACCACCAGACCTACCTGGCCTTGGCCCAGGCGCATTACTTCTCCGACCAGGTGGAACCGGCGATCGAGGCCTACCGCAAGGCCGCACCGCTGGACAGCAGTGGTGAGACCTACCTCAATCTCGCTCGCGTGCTCTACGGCGAGGGTCGGGAAGCGGAAGCCGCCGATGCCGCCCGGCAGGCCCTGGACAAGGGTGTGAGGCGTCCGGAAGACGCCCGCCGGATCATCGGAAACTGATCCTGACACCCCTCCGCATGTGCCAATCGTTGCCCTATTTCAGTTGGTAACGTGTAACAACATTGGTATAGACTTGGAATTTCCCGTTGGCAAAACGCAGCGGGAATTCCGAACCACCAGAACCGGGCCGCACGTCCGGACAGACTCGAGTTTTTCCGCATGACGCAACGCTTGCCGAACACCGAGACGGGCCAGGACCCAGGCCTGGATTGGGCGCGCATCGCCGGCTTCACCATGGTGATCACTTTCCATGTGGCCGCCGTGCTGCTGCTCCTGGCTCCGGTCAACCCGCCCGCTACCGATGCGGAAAGGGAAGATGTGACCCAGGTGGTGATCATCGAACCGCCGCCGCCGCCCCCGCCTCCCCCGCCGCCGCCGCCGGAACCGGAACAGCCGCCGGAGATCAAGGAGCTGTCGCCGCCGCAGCCGTCGCCGCTGCCGCCGCCGCCGGATGATCCGCCGGTGGTCTTCGACACCCCTTCACCAATGGATACGCCCGCGCCGCCGCCT
>DXCY01000256.1 GCA_019115725.1 Candidatus Luteimonas excrementigallinarum | reverse complement strand
AGCTTCATTGCCAACGCCGAGGCCGCCGGCATCCCCATGGATGTGTTGCACCGGATCGCTGCCATGGCGTCGGGCGGCATGGACACCCTGCCCCACAACGGCGCGGTGATCACCCTGCTGGCCGTGACCGGCCTGACCCACCGCCAGTCCTACGGCGATATCTTCGCCATCACCGTAATCGGAACTTCAGTGGTGTTCGCAGTGATCGGCCTGCACTACCTCACCGGCTGGGTCTGAGCCCCCTGCAGCGTCGCCCGCCGGGCGGCAACGGTCACGCCCGATGGGTAGGATGGAGCGGGAACGGTCCATCCGGGACCGCAGGGGGAACATGCATGTCCACGGCCATCAACGTCTACGTCATCCTGGTCTTCGCCGGCCTGCTGACGCTCACTGTCGGCTACGCAAACCGGCGCTTCAAAACAGGACTGGGACTGATGGTGGTCGGCATCATCACCCTGCTCGGGGTGATCGTGTACTACATCTGGACCGTGCTGGCCTGAGCCGCACGGTCCACGGACCGGCTTACGCCTCAGGCAGCACCCGCACCGCCAGCAGGCGGTGGAACTGGATCCGCAGCAGATCACCTTCCCGCAGGCGCGGCAGCGCTTCGCGGTGGCGCTGCTCCTCAACGTCCAGCACGTGGATGCTGCCGTTGGGTGCGCGCACCGACAGCGTGTTGGCAGCGGTGTCGATCGCCACCAGCGGCGACAGCACCACCACCACCTCGCGATCCACCACGCCGGGGCGCGCCGGATCTGGATGCTGCTCGTCTTCCCAGATGTACGCCCCCGGTTCGGCGCTGCCGGCCGGCTGCATATCGAACACCAGCGCCCGGCGGTAGTACACCTGCACCAGGTCGCCGACCTCCATCTGTTCCAGGCGCTGCACCTGCTCGTCGATCCTGAGCGTGCGCTCCTCGCCTGCGGCGTCCCGCACCGACACCAGCCGGCCGGCGACGTCCAGCGCCGTTACCCGGCCTTCCCACGCCACCTCGCTTTCCACCATGCGTTCTTCCGCAGCTGCCCGCGGGGCATCCGCACCGGCAGCAGCACCCTGCCTGGGGGCCTGCCCGGCGCAGGCGCAGAACGACAGGGCCATTCCCAGCACGAGGAAGGAGGATGCGGCGGTGTGGAACGGCTTCATGGCGACTCCGAGGGAGATGAGGATTGGATGAACGGGAGTATATCGCCAGGCGGCACCTGAACGTGCCGGCGCCGTCGGGCTGGCTTTAATCCCCCTATTCAGGTACAATTAAACCCGTAAATTCAATAACTTGCAAAGGAGATCACACACAGACATGCATCTTTCCCCTTCCCCCGTTCACGCCGCTGCCGCTTCCACCTCCGAACTGCCCTCCAACCGTCCCGCCGAACGTCGTCGCACTGCCCGCAGCTACCTGCACGGCTACAGCGCACGCGGCCGGGCAAGGCGCTTCCGGGTTCGTTGAGGCCAGCTGACGCGTCATCGCGCGCGGCTCCTGCAGGGTACGTGGATCATGAAAAAGGCGGGCATTGGCCCGCCTTTTCTGTTTTCCGGCTTCTACTCTTCACAGCGGACATCCGGACACGAAAAAGGCGGGCCGAAGCCCGCCTTTTCCAACAGCGCGGAACGTGCGGAATTACTCCGACACGCCCTCGCCTTCTTCCACGGCCTTCATCGACAGGCGGATACGGCCCTGCTTGTCGACTTCCAGCACCTTGACCTTGACCACATCGCCTTCCTTGAGGACGTCGCTGACCTTCTCGACGCGCTCGTTGGAGATCTGCGACACGTGCACCAGGCCATCCTTGCCGGGAGAGATGGTCACGAAGGCACCGAAGTCCATCAGCTTGACGACCTTGCCCTCATAGATCCGGCCCGGCTCAACGTCGGAAGTGATCTGCTCGATGCGTTCCTTGGCAGCGCGGCCAGCGGCAGCGTCGACCGAAGCGATCGTGATCGTGCCGTCGTCCTGGATGTCGATCTGGGTACCGGTTTCCTTGGTGATCGCCTGGATGACCGAACCGCCCTTGCCGATCACTTCACGGATCTTGTCGGGGTGGATCTTGATGGTGATCAGGCGCGGTGCGAACTCGCTCAGCTCCGAGCGCGGCGCGGTCAGCGCGGCTTCCATTTCCTTCAGGATATGCAGGCGGCCCTGCTTGGCCTGGGCCAGCGCGACCTTCATGATGTCTTCGGTGATGCCCTGGATCTTGATGTCCATCTGCAGCGCCGAGATGCCATTGCTGGTACCGGCCACCTTGAAGTCCATGTCGCCCAGGTGATCCTCGTCACCGAGGATGTCGGACAGCACCACGTAGTCGTCGCCTTCCTTCACCAGGCCCATGGCAATACCGGCCACCGGGGCCTTGATCGGCACGCCTGCGTCCATCAGCGCCAGCGAGGAGCCGCAGACCGAAGCCATCGAAGAGGAACCGTTCGATTCGGTGATCTCGGACACGACGCGGATGGTGTACGGGAACTCCTCCATCGTCGGCATCACGGCGAGCACACCGCGCTTGGCGAGGCGGCCGTGGCCGATTTCGCGACGCTTCGGACCCATCATGCGGCCGGCTTCACCCACCGAATAGGGGGGGAAGTTGTAGTGGAACAGGAAGTGTTCCTTGTACTCGCCGGACACCGCGTCGATGATCTGGCCGTCGCGGGCGGTACCCAGCGTAACGGCGACGATCGCCTGGGTCTCACCGCGGGTGAACAGCGACGAGCCGTGCACGCGCGGCAGTACCCCGACTTTCGAAGCGATCGGGCGCACGGTGTCGGGCGCGCGGCCATCGATGCGGACCTTGGTCGTGAGGACCGAGTTGCGCATGGTCTGGTATTCCTGCTCGCTGAATACCTTGGACATGTCGCCGGTGTTCCACGCCTTGGCTTCCGCTTCCGGGGCCAGCGCTTCGAGGATGGACTTCTTCAGCTTGGAGATGGCGTCCTTGCGCTCGAGCTTGTCGCTCACCTGGAAGGCACTGGCGAGGCGATCGCCGATCGCGGCGCTCAGCGCACTGACGATGCCCTCGTCGGCCTGCGGCGCGGCCCATTCCCACTTCGGCTTGCCCGCTTCCGCGACCAGCTCGTTGATGGTGTCGATGGCGACCTGCATCTGCTGGTGGCCGAACATCACCGCACCCAGCATCACGTCTTCGGACAGTTCCTTGGCTTCGGACTCGACCATCAGCACCGCGTTGGCGGTACCGGCGACGACGAGCTCCAGCTCCGAATCCTCAAGCTCCGAAACGGTCGGATTCAGCAGGTACTCACCGTTCTTGTAACCGACCTTGGCAGCACCGATCGGGCCGTCGAAGGGCGCGCCGGAAAGCGACAGCGCGGCCGAGGCGCCGATCAGCGCCAGGATGTCGCCATCGACCTCGGGGTTCATCGACATCACGGTGGCGATGATCTGCACTTCGTTGCGGAAGCCCTCGGGAAACAGCGGACGGATCGGACGGTCGATCAGGCGCGAAGTCAGCGTCTCCTTTTCGGTGGCGCGGCCTTCACGCTTGAAGAAACCACCGGGGATGCGGCCCCCGGCGTAGAACTTTTCCTGGTAGTCGACGGTGAGCGGGAAGAAGTCCTGACCCTCGCGTGCGGTCTTGTTGGCGACGGCGCTGACCAGCAGCATCGTGCCTTCGCAGGAGATCATGACTGCGCCGCCAGCCTGCCGGGCGACCTCGCCGGTCTCGATGGTGACCGTACGACTACCGTACTGGAAGCTCTTGGTAACTTTCGACACGTTGGAATTCCCTTGAAACTCTTGCGATGGACCGCAACGGACCCCTGCCCGGTGCGGGTGGCCGCGAGTGCAGCGGCGCGGGAGGATGGTGCAAAAACAAGCCGCGGCGCATTTCTGCGCCGCGGCGGTGTATCTGGATCAGCGACGCAGGCCGAGCTTCTCGATCAGCTCGCGATAGCGCTTGGCATCCTTGCGATGCAGATAGTCCAGCAGGCGGCGCCTGCGGTTGACCATCTGCAGCAGGCCGCGCCGGCTGTGGTGATCTTTCTTGTGGGTCTTGAAGTGCTCCGTCAGGTGCGCGATGCGCGCGCTGAGCAGGGCCACCTGGACTTCCGGAGAACCGGTATCGTTGTCGCCACGCTGGTGCTCGGCGATGATCTTGCTGTTGTCGATCGACATGGGTTTTGCCTCTTGATGCGCGGCCCGCAGGAACGGTCGGATGCACCCTTCCGGGGATCCGACGACGCACCACAAGGCCCGCCGCTTGCTGAAGTGCCACCGGCCGGATGACCGGTGGGATTGCTTGAAAAAGCCGCGAAATTGTAGCCGTTATGCGGCCTGACAACAAGGCTCAGACCGGGTTTCCGCCGGTTTCAACCGCCCATGAGAACAACCTGCGGGGGCGCAGAACGCCGGATTCATCCACGCTGCCCAGCCCCAGTGCGCGCTCGTCGGGACCGAAAATGGCCACTTCGCCCGGCACCGCGAACCTGCTCTCCACCACCTGGCCGAACGCCAGCCGACGGGCTTGGGCAGAATCCACATCGACCCGGGCCCAGCCCGACATTCCGGCTTCCACCGGCAGCAGGCAGCGGTCGAGCTGGGCCAGGCCGCCGATTCCGGCCTGTTCCTCCAGCGCTTCCAGCGTCCACATCCGCGGCTGGATGAACGGATCCACCCACAGCCGGCGGAGCTCCGCCACATGCGCACCACACCCCAGCATTTCGCCCAGGTCGCGCACCAGGCTGCGGACGTAGGTACCCGAGCCGCACTCGACCCGCAGCCGCAGCAGCGGCCCGCCGCCACTGAACAGCTCGCTGCCGGGCAGGAGCTGGAACGAGAACACATCCACCTCGCGTGGCTCGACTTCCACCTCTTCCCCGCGCCGCGCCTTGGCGTACAGCGGCTCACCGCCACGTTTGAGCGCGGAATAGATCGGGGGGCGCTGTTGCAGCCGGCCGGTCAATTCCGCCAACGCGGATTCGATCGCCGGGATGCCGATGTCCGGCACCGGCCGCTCGCGCAGCGACTGGCCCATGGCGTCGTCTGTATCGGTCACCACACCCAGATGGGCGACGGTGTCATAGGCCTTGCGTGCGCCCAGCAGCCCGCCGGCAAGCTTGGTGGCTTCACCGAAACACAGCGGCAGCAGGCCGGTGGCCAGCGGATCAAGGCTGCCGGTATGGCCGCCCTTCTCCGCCTGGAACAGGCGCCGCGCCCGCTGCAGCGCCTGGTTGGAACTTGGGCCCTGGGGTTTGTCGAGCAGCAGGATGCCGTCGAGCTTCCTGAATTTGATCCGTGGCGGTCGTGACATGTGCTGATTGTAGGTATTCGGCGCTTGACCTGGGTCAGCCCCTGGCGGGCGCACCCGGGCCCATACTGGAAGCCCTTGATGCCGGGAGGCTCCACCGATGAGAACGTATGTACTTGCTGCCGCGCTGCTGGGCATGGCGGCCACATGTCCGGTTGCGACAGCCAACGCTGCCAGCCCTGCCGATACGTCCATGCAGGCGCCCGCCCAGGATGATTACGTGCCGAGCCTGATCACCCGCACGCCGCTGGAAGGACGCCAGCTGGCCATCACCCTGGTACGCAAGACCATCGGCTCGATCCAGCGCGATGACGATGCCAAGCGGCGCGTGCGCGAACAGTACGAAGAAGATCCTGAAATGCTGATGCAGGCCGCCGCCATGGTGACCGCCGAGTTCCGGATCATCGCCGAAGCCAACAATTACTGGCGGAACCCGGCGTCGGCACCCACGCCGCATCCGGCGGACTGAAGCGGAGGCTATTGCTCCGCCTGCCCGCCTGCCTGACCGTCCGGCGCGTCGTCGTCCGCTGGGCGCACATCGCGCAGCAGGGCGTCGATCCGCTCGCCGCGGTCTACCGAATCGTCGTAATGGAAGTGCAGCTCCGGCACGTGCCGGAGTTTCACCTGGCGGGCGAGGCGGTAGCGGATCTCCCCTGCCAGGCCGCGCAGGCCCTTGATCGCCTCGGCGGAACGCTCCGCCTGCAGGGCGGTCACGAACACCTTGGCATGGGCCAGGTCACGGGTGACCTCCACGTCCGACACGCTGACCGACGGCAGACGATGCTCGTCCACCGCCGTACGCACCAGGGTGCCCAGCTCACGGCGGAGCTGGGCAGAGATGCGATCGGTTCGATTGAATGACTTCATCTGGATGGCTTCATCAGGTGACGGCGGCGCTTACAGCGTCCGCTGCACCTCGATGCGCTCGAAGCATTCGATCTTGTCGCCCGGCTGCACGTCGTTGTAGGCCTTCACGCCGATGCCGCACTCGGTGTTCTCGCGCACCTCGTCCACGTCTTCCTTGAAGCGGCGCAGCGATTCCAGCTCGCCTTCGAAGATGACGGTGTTGTCGCGCAGCACGCGGATCGGCTTGTTCCGCCGCACCACGCCCTCGACGACCATGGAACCGGCCACCGCGCCGAACCTGGAGCTGCGGAAGACCTCGCGCACCTCGGCGGTACCGATGATCTCCTCGCGGATCTCCACGCCCAGGATGCCCGAAGCCACCTGCTTCACCTGGTCGATCACGTCATAGATGATCGAGAAGTAGCGCAGGTCGAGGTTGTTGGTCTCGATCACCTTGCGGGCGGAGGCATCGGCACGCACGTTGAAGCCGATGATGGTCGCCTTGGCGGTAGCCGCGGCGTTGGCATCGGATTCGTTGATGCCGCCGACGCCGCCAACAATGATGTTGATCCGGATGTGTTCGTTGGACAGTGCGGTCAGCGCCTGCTTCAGCGCCTCCACCGAGCCCTGCACGTCGGCCTTGATCACCAGGTTGAGCTGCAGCTGCTCGGCCTGGCCCATCTGCGCCATGATGTCTTCCATGCGGCTGCCGGCGGTCTGCACCAGGCGGCTCTCGCGCTGGCGCTGCTCGCGCTCCTGCGCCACTTCGCGGGCCAGGCGCTCGTCCTCGACCACGACGAAATCATCGCCCGCATCCGGCACGCCGGACAGGCCCAGCACCTGGACCGGAATGGACGGCCCGGCGCTGTCCACGTTCGAACCCGTTTCGTCGAACAGCGCCCGCACGCGGCCGAAATGCACGCCGCACACCAGGAAGTCGCCCCGGCTCAGCTGGCCCTGCTGCACCAGCACGGTGGCTACCGGGCCACGGCCCTTGTCCAGCGAGGATTCAATCACGGTACCGGTGGCGCGGCCCTCGGCCACGGCGGTGAGTTCAAGCAGCTCGGCCTGCAGCAGGATGGCGTCCAGCAGGTCGTCGATGCCCAGGCCGGTCTTGGCCGAGATCTCCACCATCTGGATGTCGCCACCGAACTCTTCCGACACCACTTCGTGCTCGAGCAGTTCGTTCTTGATCCGGCCCGGGTCCGCGGTGGATTTGTCGATCTTGTTGATCGCGATGATCAGCGGCACCCCGGCGGCGCGCGCATGCTGGATCGCCTCAGCCGTCTGCGGCATGACGCCGTCATCGGCGGCCACCACGAGCACCACGAGGTCGGTCACCTGTGCGCCGCGGGCACGCATGGCGGTGAATGCCGCGTGACCGGGAGTATCGAGGAACACGATGTCGCCGCGCTTGGTCTTGACGTGATAGGCGCCGATGTGCTGCGTGATGCCGCCCGCTTCGCCGCTGGTCACGCTGGTCTTGCGGATGGCATCAAGAAGCGAGGTCTTGC
>DXCY01000255.1 GCA_019115725.1 Candidatus Luteimonas excrementigallinarum | reverse complement strand
AGCGCGCGCGGCGAGCGGCCGGAGCCGTCATACCCGTGCAGCCGCTGGCTGCGCGGATCCCACACGATTGCAAACAGATCGCCGCCGATGCCGTTGCCGGTCGGTTCCATCAGCCCCAGCGCGGCGTTGGCGGCAATGGCTGCGTCCACCGCCGAACCACCCGCCTTCATCACGTCCAGCGCCACCTGGGTGGCCAGCGGGTGCGAGGTCGCCGCCATGGCCTGGGGCGCATACACCTCGCTGCGGGTGGTGAAGGGCTCGCCGGTGATGCGGTCGGCAGCCAGGGCGGGAAGGGATGCAGCGGCAAGCAGCAGCCCGGCCAGGCAGGATCGGAACATGGGCAAGGCTCCCGGGGTTGGCGGATGGGGAAGACGGTCGTGGACCGCGCCAACAATACCGCTGCCCGGCCCGGAACCGCAGCCGCCCCTCGGGTACGCCCTAGTTGTGGCGCCGCGCCGCGCCAGCCTAGGGTCATGCACTGGAAGCGTGTACCCCTGACATGGAGCCGGCCATGAGCGGCAACAGCATCAACCCCGCCAACATTCCCCTGCCGTCGATCCTGCCGGTGCTGCCCAACCCGGTCAATCCGGCCATGCAGGCCGCTCAGAACCTACTGCGCCAGGCCGTACCGTACGCGCTGGAAACCATGTACCACCCCATCCAGGCCGCGTTCCAGCCGGCGCCGCAAGGCGGCAGCAACGGCCCCAGCGGCGTGGAAGGCACCTACGCCCTGCCCCCGGGCCAGAGCCTTGGCCAGACGGCCGGCGGCACCCAGGCACAGCCGTTCGATGTCACCCTCTCCCAGCTGGCCACCGCGGTGTACGGCACCCGCGGCGAGCCGCCGGCGGGCTGGAGCGCGGTCTCCGACGAAATGATCGCCGATCGCCTGACGCCCGAGGGCCAGGCGCCCGCCTCGGCCGCGGATGTCCAGGCCTGGCGCCAGGAGTTCCTCGGCGACGGCACGGTCACCAGCGCGCAGCAGTTCAAGGCCGAGATCTACACCGATGGCGACGGCAACTTCGTGCTGTCCTATCGCGGCACCGCCGAGGGCGCGCCCGACTGGGAAAACAACTTCCGCCAGGGCACCGGCTTTGAAACCCACGACTTCGCGGACAAATTCACCGATACCGCGGTCAACACGGCGGTGGAATTCGCCGATGTGTTTGGCAATGGCGAAGCCGACAACCTCGCCATTACCGGTCATTCGCAGGGCGGTGGCCTGGCCTCGGTGGGATCGCTGGCCTCCGGCGTGCCGGCGGTCACTTTTGACGCCTCCGGCATCCACCCCAACACGCTCGAGCGCATGGGCCTGAGCCCGGAGGCAGCGCGCGAGTTCGCCAACAACGGCGGCATCCGCGCCTACTCGCTCAACAGCGACGCCCTGAGCCAGCTGCAGGAAAGCTGGATCCCCGGCCTGATGGCCCCGGATGCGCTGGGCACCCGGATCATCGTCGAGCCGGGCCCGGTGGCCAGGCATACGGTGGTGGATCGCGCCGGCGAGCTGGAGCTTGAAAACCTGTCGCCGGGCCAGCGCGACGCCGCCAACCTGCTGGTGGAAACCCTGCGCCACACCAACCTGCCGATCCTCGGCACCGTTGGCGATCTGGCCTATGCGGCCCTCAGCCACAACCCCAACGTGCTCACCGCAGCCATGATGGAGGTCGAGCCGTGGCAGGAGGGCTACCAGAACCCGTCGGATTTCGGCCGTGACCTGCAGAACGCCATCCCCGACGCGGTCAAGGATGATTTCGCGCTCAACACCCATGACCTCATCTCCGATGTCATCGAGGTGGCGCAGACCGATTACGCCAATGGGGATTACGCGCTGGGCACGATCCGGATCGTGGGTGACCTCGGCGAGGGCGTGTTCAACTCCATCGGCGACGTGGTCAGCGGCTTTGGCGACCAGGCCGCCGACGGCGTGCGCAACCAGATGACCGAATGGGCCGATGGCTTCCGCGGCCAGGGTCCCTGGGGCCTGGGTGACGGCATCGCGTTCACGGTGGAAGGCATCGGCAACGCCGGCGCCTGGGTGCTGGAAAACGGCAGCAGCGCGCTGGAATGGACCGCCGATGGCATGGGCAGCCTGTTTGAAACCGTGGCCGACCTGGGCGGCCAGGGCGCACAGATGGCAGTGGACGGCTTCGTCTCCACCGTCAACGCGGCCGCTGACGGCGTGGGCTACGTGGTGGATGCGGTCGGCACCGGCATCGACTACGCCGTCCAGACCGCCGTCGACGGCTGGAACACGGCCAAGGACGTGGCCGTGGAAACCTGGGATGGCGTGGTGGATGCCGTCTCCACCGGCTGGGACAACACCGTGGATGCGGTGTCCACCGGCTGGAACAACACGGTCGATACCGTCTCCAACGGCGTGTCGTGGCTGAATGACCGGATGCCCTGGAACTGGTAAGCCTCCGGTGACTTCCCGCGTTGATCCACCCGGTGACAGTCGCAGGGGGCCCTGTCCCCTTCCGGCGGCTTGCAGTCCCTTCGTGGGCAGGCTGTAATCGGTTGACATGCGCCAGCTCGCGGCCATCGTCATCCTCTTTGTCCTCAGCTGCGCCCCGGGGTGCGCACGTCCGCCCATGACCAGCGAACCGTTTGCCGACACCACCATCGCTCCCCTGGCCGATGCCGTTGTCTCCGGGGACGCCGCCGAGATACGCCGCCAGCTGGACGGCGGCGCCAACCCGCAGACCCCGGGCAGCGACGGCGCCAGCCTGCTGGTGTGGACCATCGACCGCGGACTGGTGGACGGCGCGCTGGCCCTGCTGGAAGGCGGCGCCGACCCCAACCATCCCGACGCCGACGGCACCACCCCGGTCCATGCCGCGGCCTTCGCCGATGATCCCGCGCTGCTGCGCGCGGTGCTGGCACAGGGCGGCGATCCGAACGGACGCAATGCCGTCACCGGCGCCAGCCCGCTGGCCGCCTCGATCCTCAACCGCAACCCTGAGCCGATGCGGATCCTGCTCGAGGCCGGTGCGGATCCCGACCAGGCCGACCGCAACCAGGATGCCCCGCTGCACGTGGCCGCCCGCACCAACAAGGGCGAAGCCATCCTGGCCCTGCTCGAACACGGCGCCTCGCCGCTGGCCACCAACAGCCGCGGTGCCAGCTTCCAGCGCCATTACTTCAACTACCGGCGCGAGCTGCTCAACGAGCGCGCGCTGGACGAGCGCCGCCGCATCGTGGCCTGGCTCAAGGCCAACGGCATCCCGCTGGAAGCCAACGTCGACGCCGATTATTGAGCCCGGCCGGCTGATCCCATCGGCGCACCTCGGGTACGCCCCAGCTGTGCACGCGCCGCGCCCCGGGCTAAGTTCGGGCCATCATCCAGGGAGAGCGCGGTGCCATGAGCATCCATCTGCAGTCCTCGTCGATCGCCACCCAGGCCTACCGGCCGCCGGCGTTTGAGCCCTCGGCCCGCCCCCTGCCCGGCCCGGCCCAGACCCCTGCCCCATCCACGCTGCCCTACCGCCCGGAGCCGTCCTGGCATCCGCAGCTGGCCCAGCTGATGCCCCAGCAGGGCCAGGGCACCGGCGGAGTTTCGTTCGACGCCCAGGTAAGGGGACAGGACGCGAAGCAGATCGATCTTGAGCTGATGCAGATTTCCCAGGCGGTCTACGACCCGGCCACGGAGTCCGTAGGCAACTGGACCCGGGTCAGCGACGCGGACCTGGCCGCGGCCGGTATCGATCCGGCGCTGATGGAAAACCCCGACACCGGGTTCCGCGCCGGCATCTACACCGATGGCGACGGCAACCACGTGCTGGCCTTCGCCGGTTCCAACGAGTTCCAGGACTGGACCGGCGCCAACCTGCGCCAGGGACTGGGCTGGCAGGCCGAGCAATACGACGAAGCCGTGCAGCTGGCCCAGCTTGCCGCCGGGGCTTACGGCGACGACCTGGTGATCACTGGACACTCCCTGGGCGGCGGCCTGGCAGCCACCGCCTCGTTCGCCACCGGCAACGCCGCGGTCACCTTCAACGCCTCCGGCGTGCACGACAACACCATCAGGAACCTGAACCTGGACGTGGATACCGCCAAGGCCGACGCCGAGGGCGGGCAGATCCGGCGCTACAACGTGGATGGCGATCCGCTCACCACCGCCCAGCAGGACACCTGGGTGGTGAACCACGGCCTGCCCGATGCGCCCGGCCACGAGATCACCCTGGACAGCCCCTACCCGCCGCTGGAAGGCCCCGAGTGGACCTGGAACCCGGTGGAATACGCCAAGCGCGTAACCGAGCATGGCAAGGCCAAGCTGGAACGGGCCGGTGAGCTGCACAGCCAGCAGGGCGTGATTGATGCCCTCACCCAGCAGCGTCCCTGGGAGAGCTGAGGCCTGCATGCGGCAGTCATCGTCACCCGCCGCGTGCCCTGTGTGAGAATCGGCCCATGCGCGCCGTTACCCTGACGATCCTGCTGATGCTGTCCGGCGCCGCCTGCAGCGGAGATTCCATGGACGCCCGACAAGCTTTTCCCGATGACCCCCGCAGCGCCGAGCTGGCCGCTGCCGCCACGGCCGGCGATGCCGGCCAGGTTCAGCAGCTGGTCCGCGAAGGCGCCGATCCGCGCGCCCGCGGCGAGCAGGGCGTGAACCTGCTGCAGCTGGCGATGCTGGCGCAGAGCAAGACCGGTCTGGAAGCGCTGCTGGACGCCGGTGCCGATCCCAACGCGCCCGGACTGGGCGGCAGCACGGCGGTCCACGGCGCGGCGATTGCCGATGATCCCGACTATCTGCGCATCGTCCTTGCCGGCGGCGGTGATCCCGATGCCCGCCACGGCGAAACCGGGGCCACCCCGCTGGCCGGCGCCACGGGCCCGCGCACCGACACCCAGTTCCGCATGCTGCTGGAGGCCGGTGCCGACCCCGGCGCGGCCGACCGCACCGGCAACACCCCGCTGCACAAGGCGGCAATGATCAATGCCGGCGAACACGTGCTGGCCCTGCTGGAGGCCGGCGCCAATCCGCAGGCCACCAACACCCAGGGCGCCACCTTCCAGCGCTACTTCTTCAAGACGCCCGCCAACCGGCTGAACGACCGCGGCCGGGCGGAGCGCGAGACGGTCAGCGCCTGGCTGCTGGAACGGGATATCCCGCTGGAAAGCCCCTGAGCGCGGCGCCCAGCTGCAGCGCCTGCCTGCGGTCATACCCGGCGGCTCACGGCCAGCCGGGAGGATCCTCGGCCCACGCGGCGTGCACCTGGGCCAGCACCGCGCGTTCATCGGCGCTCCAGTCCGGCAGCAGGGCCTCCAGGTCCGGATTGCTCCAGCGGCCCGGCCAGGTGCGCACGGCGGCCGCATACCAGTCGCGGGCCTCGTCGCGGCGCTCCAGCTGCCACAGCGCCAGCGCGAACGTGGGCGGCACCCACTCCGGCGCCTGCGGCCGGCCGGTGCCGGCGGCGATCCACTGTTCCAGTGCGGCTTCCACCTCACCTGCGCGGTACAGATCCCAGCCGTAGTTCCACTGCACCGAGTTGCGCAGCCATCCGCGGCCAAGGCTGGCCAGCAGCTGGTCGTAGAGCCCCCGGCCGGTCTCTGCCCGGCCGGTGGCCATGGCAATGTGGGCCAGCTGCGCCTGGGCCGCGTTGGCATTGCGCTCGTTGCGCTCGATCATCCGCAGCAGGCGCTGCTGCGCCGGCTCGTCACTGCCCTCGACGGCAGTGACCGGGCGCGCGGTGCGCTCGTCTTCATCGAAATAGAATTCAGCGGGCCTGGACAGCTGCTGGGCATGGATGTTGAACGCCGCGAGCAGCAGGACAAGGCCGGAAACAACGGAAATACGCATGATCCTGATGTAGCTCCCCCAATCCGCACGCGATTGTAACCACGCCCTTTGGCCTTGTCCCCGGCGGATGGTCATGCCTGCTTACCACCCGCCTTTACCCCAATGCGCGGGGATGCGCGCGGCGGTGGACGCGGCGCAGGAACCGGCACGCGGCCTGTTCCCACTGCCTCGCGCCACGTGCGCCGGCGGCCGCCCGGGCCAGGCGGCCATCCTCCCAGCCGGCAAACACCGCCGGATCGATATACGCGCTGCGGCATACCGAGGGAGTGTTGCGCAGCGCCCGGGCCACCTCGCCCACCACCCCGTTGCAGGCCGTGGCGATCTCCCGCGCGGGGCCAGGTCCGCCATTGCCATCGGTGGGCACCGGCAGGGCGGCCAGGCAGCGGAACGCGTGCAGGGTTGCGCCCCAGGTACGGAAGTCCTTGGCGGTGAAGTCGCCGCCCATCGCCTCGCGCAGGTACGCATTCACATCGCCCGAGCCCAGCGGCCGCACCCGGCCCGAGGCATCGCGATACTGGAACAGCTGCTGGCCCGGCAGCTCCTGGCACGCCTGCACCAGCCGGGCCAGGCGCGGATCGTCGATCGGCACCTCGTGCAGCAGGCGCCCCTTGCCCTTGAACCGCAGCCGCACCCGGCCGCCACGCAGTTGGTGCAGGTGGCGATCGCGCAGCGTGGTCAGGCCGTAGGAACGGTTCTCGCGCGCATAGCTCTCGTTACCCACCCGCACCAGGGTGTCCATCATCAGCGACACCACGATCGCCAGCACCTTGGCGCGCGGCAGGCCGTCGCGCTTCAGGTCGCGCCGGATCCGCCGGCGCAGGCGCGGCAGTGCAGCGGCGAAGTCGGGCAGTCGCGAGAACCGCACCTCGCCGCGCAGCGCCTGCCAATCGGGGTGGTAGCGGTACTGTTTGCGGCCGCGGGCATCGCGGCCGGTGGCCTGCAGGTGTCCGCGTGCACTGCGGCAGATCCACACTTCGGTCCACGCGGGCGGAACGGCCAGCGCACGGATCCGCGCCCGCGTGCGCGGATCGCGCAGCAGGCTTCCATCCGGCAGCCGGTAGCTGAAACCACGCCCCGCACGGCGCCGGGTGATGCCCGGCTCCTCCCCGCTGACATGCAGCAGCCCGGCCTGGGCCGCCTGCCCCTCAGGATCGTCGGGATCATCGGTATGGGCAGGCGAAGAACGGGTGGGAGTGGAGGGGCGTGCCGGCATGCAGGAAGCTTCCCGGCTGCGATGTGGAGGAAATGCATCGGCCACGACTGAAAGATTCATGTTGCCGCGTGTGCATTCGCGCGGATGCAGGCCCGATGTTGTGCGTTGCCGGCCCTGATATCTGCTACCGTTGCGGCATCTCGCATTCACACATATGACGGGATGTTCAAGCACGGTTCTTCCTCCGGCCGGATCCTGGTAGTGGACGATCAGCCTGGCAACGTTCGCGTTGTCGGGGCGCTGCTGTCACGCAACGGATTCGAAGTCCTGACCGCCGACAACGGGCGCGACGCCCTGCGGATCGCCGCCGAGCAGCTGCCCGACCTGATCCTGCTGGACGTGATGATGCCGGACATGGACGGGTTCCAGGTGCTGGCCGAGCTCAAGCGCGACGACACCCTGCGCCAGCTGCCGGTGGTCTGCCTGACCGCCGCCCGCGACCGCGAACAGCTGCTGCGCGCCTTTGATGCGGGCGCGGTGGACTACGTGACCAAACCGTTCCTGCCCGAGGAGCTGCTGGCCCGGGTCAACGCCCACCTGGGGCTCAAGCTCGCCCGCGACCGCCTGGAGCGGGTGGCCCGGGAACGCCAGGAACTGGTGAACCTCGTGGCCCACGACCTCAAGAATCCGCTCAGCAGCGTGCTGTTCGCCACCGACATCCTGCGCGTGGACGGGGTGCCCCCGCAGCGCATACCGCGCTACCTGGACACCATCCACGCCAGCGCCAGCGATGCCATCAGCTATATCCGCCTGTATCTGGAAACCCAGCGCGCGCAGCGCGAGTCGCAGGCGGTGGCCGAACCGGCGGTGGTGGCCGAGGTGCTGGAAGTGCTGAACAGCCGCTATGCGATCCAGTTCGAAGCCCGCGGGCGGCAGCTGCGGACCTCAGCGCCGCCGGGACTGCGGGCGGCGATCACGCCGGTGGTGCTGCGCCAGGTGGTGGAGAACCTGGTGAGCAATGCGATCAAATACGCACCGGACAGCGATCTGGAGATTGGCTGCCGCAACGGCGCGCCGGGCTACCTGCAGCTGCTGGCCGAGGACCGCGGGCCGGGCATCGCTCCCGCACGCCAGCGCGAGCTGTTCCAGCCCTTCACCCGCCTGCACGATGAGCCCACTGCGCCCGGGGACCATTCCAGCGGACTCGGCCTGAGCCTGGCGCGGCAGATCATCGCCGACGCCGGCGGCCAGCTCTGGTACGAAGACCGCGAGGGCGGCGGCGCGCGCTTCATCATCGAGCTGCCCGCCGCCGACTGAGCGGCCCGGATCCTATTCGGGATCCTGTTGGGAATCCTACTGGTCGGCGTCGCGGCCCGCGGCGTCGCCGGTGGCGTGCTCCGCCGCGCTGGTGCGCGTGGCACGGCGGACTTCCACCCGCTTGGAGTGGCCTTCGATCGGCTGGCCTTCCTGGGCCTTGCGCCGCCGGTGCGCGTACACCAGCAGGCCCGCGGCCGCAGCCATCGCGGTGGCCGCTGCAGTGGCGGCAATCACCGGGTGGCGGCGCGTGGTGCGGGTCAGGGCCTTGCCGCCGGCGCGGGCCGCGCCCACGGCCACGCCGGCCTTGAACCATTTCTGCGCGTGGTCGGGCACGTTGCGGATACCGTCGCCGAGCTGTCCTGCCAGCTGCACGGCCTTGTCCTGGAGGTAATCAAGCTTGCTCATGGGTGTCTTCCTGGGGTGTTTCCGGAGGAACTCTGGAGAGGGTGGATACAGGGAATCAACAGGCGGAAAGTATCGGTACCCTCCCGTCGCAGACACGTGAGCGCCCGGCCTTCCGCTCAGGAATCATTCCATCTTCCGCACCACTGCGCGAGCGCTCAGCCGCGCGGCTTGGCCCGGTGGGTCGGCGCGGCAGTCAGCGGATCCTCGGGCCAGGGGTGCCTGGGATAGCGCCCTTTCATTTCCTTGCGCACTTCCGGCCAGGTGCGCTCCCAGAATCCAGCCAGGTCGCGGGTTACCTGCAACGGCCGGCCGGCCGGCGAGAGCAGGTGCAGGGTCAACGGCACCCGGCCATCGGCGATGCAAGGGGTCCGGGCCAGGCCGAACAGCTCCTGCAGCCTGACCGCCAGCACCGGCTCATGGCCGGCCGCGTACTGGATCGGGCGCTGCTGGCCGGAAGGCACCTGGATCCGGACCGGCGCCAGCGCCTCCAGCTTCTGGCCCTGCGACCAGTCGAGCAGTGACCGCAGCGCATTGCCGAGTTCACCGGCGTCCAGCGCATCCAGCCGGGTCTTGCCGGAAAAAGCCGGCGCCAGCCAGTCGTCGAGGCCGGCCAGCAGCGCCTCGTCGGACAGATCCGGCAGCTGCAGTTCGGGCATCCAGTCGCGCAGGCAGCGCACCCGCTCGCGCCACTGCCGCAGCGCCGGCGTCCACGGCAGCGCGTCGATCCCGCGCGTGCGTACCGCCGCGGTCAGCGCCGCCGCGGCCAGCTCCGGATCCACCCGCCCGCCGGGCCGGTTGTCCAGCACGATCGCATCGAAGGTGCGGACCCGCTCGGC
>DXCY01000025.1 GCA_019115725.1 Candidatus Luteimonas excrementigallinarum | reverse complement strand
CGGGATGGCGATGATGAACAGCATCGCCAGGTCGTTGGGATCGCTGAAAATGCCGACGTACTGGATGCGGCCGTCCTGCACCGTGGGCATGCCGGTCCAGCCCTGGCCGAGTTTCACCTGCTCGATGCCGTGGATCGTCAGCACCACCGCGCAGATCGCGATCACCCACATGATCCGCAGGCAGTTTTTCGGCACGTGGCTGGCCTGCGCGATCAGCAGCAGCGCGATCCCCGCCGGCAGGAACTGGAGGAAGCGCAGATACGCGCCGCCCACCCAGCCATTGGCGACCATCGAGAACATGCCAACCACGATGAAAGCCGCCAGCAACAGGTAGGTTGGCTGCGTGAGCGGCCGGCGCTGGCCGCCGAGCTGCCAGGCCACCAGCGTGGCCAGCATCGCGATCGGCAGGATGGGGATCCCCATGTCGGCCAGCGCGGGATACTCCTGGGGGCGGATCAGTACCAGGCCCAGCCAGGTCAGCAGGAACAGCATCACGCGGGATAGGTCCTCAACCTGGTTCGGTGGGCGAATACCTCCGGCAGCGCGAGCATGCCTTCGAACCAGGCCGCGTCGATATTGGCTTCGATCCCCGTGCGCAGGAATTCGTAGCGCATGCCGGCGCGCGGAACGCTGGCCCCGCTCACGTAGGTGAAGCCGATCCGGAACCCCTGTTCGTGGACGGCACCCACGACGCGCGCATCGTACGCGTCCGGGCCACCGACCGGGTAGGAAAAGGCGATGGCCGGCTTGCCCAGTTCCGCTGTCAGGCGGGCCTGGCATTCGGCGACCTCCGCGCGCAGGGCATGCCCTGGGAGCTTGGCCAGCATCCGGTGGTGCACGCCGTGGCCGCCGATCTCCATCCCCCCCGCCTGCATCTCGCGCAGCTGGTCCCAGGTCATGGGCTGGCAGTCAACGTGGCCGGCCGTCCGCGGCCGGCGGCAATCCAGTTCCAGCTCCGCGATCACGGCCTGCTGGCCCGCGTCGTCGAGGTACTTCAGGCGGTCGAGGAGCTCGACGACCAGTGCGCGTCGCTCGGCGGGCAGTGCCGGCAGCGGGGCATCGAATCCCAGCCCGGGCAGCCGCAGCCTGTCGGCCCTGGAGGTCAGCACCAGGTGCGCCAGCCAGTCGTAGGCGTAGGGCAGGCCGCTGTCGATGTGCCCGGTGGCGACGAAGAAGGTGGCGGGCACGCCGGTTTCGCGAAGGATCGGGAACGCGATCGCATGGTTGTCGTCGTAGCCGTCGTCGAAGGTCACCAGCACCGCGTCGCGCGGCAGTGCCGGGCCGCCGTCGAGCGCGGCGACGACCTCGCGGCAGGTCACCGGGTGGAAGCGGTCGCGCAGGTGCGCCATCTGGCCGTGGAATGCTTCGGGCGAGGCGCTGACCAGCTCGCGGTCGAACGCGAAGCCGTCGCCGGGTTCGCGCACGCGATGGTAGGCGAGCACGCGCAGGTCGCGCCGGAACCATCCACGCACGGTGCGCATGACGGGAAGCAGGCGCCACGCGTGGGCGCGCGTTGCCAGCCGCTGGCGCTGTCCGGGCACCGGCAGGGCCGCCGGCGCGACTGCGGTGGCGGCGTCACCCGGCATGGTTCGACCCGTGGCCGGGGCGCGGCCCGGAACTCGTACGCTGTCTTGAATCAAGCCATCCCTGACGCCTGCGATGACCGACCAGACCGACTTCATGGTCCTGTATTGCGAACTGGGCATCGAGCCCGACTGTTCGATGGAGGGCCTGCGCCTGGCGTACAGGCGCCGCGTGGCGGACCTGCATCCGGACCGTGGCGGCGACGCGGGCGAGGACGAGCTCAAGGCGCTCAACAAGCGCTACGCCGCGGCGATCGATTTCCATCGCCATCATGGCCGCCTCCCGGGCGCCGCCGCGCCGGCACCGGCATTGCGGCGGCACGCGTTCGCGGAGCGGCCCCTGATCGCCGTTGCCGTGGAGGAAGAGCCGCTGCAGGAGCGGCGACGGCGGTCGAAGTTCGTCGTGTACGGCATCGTGGTGGTGGCGGTGCTCGGGGCATGGTGGCTCACGCGCACCGATGCCTCGCTTCCGGAATTCCTTGATGGAGTTGCAGGAGACCAACGCCAAATCCGGCCGTCCGCGGCCATTGCCCTGCGCCGGGGGATGCACGCGCGCGAGGTGGCGGCAATGCTCGGCGATCCGGTGGACCGGACGCTCGGAGGCACCCACTGGGATTACGGACCATCCTGGGTGCGTTTTGCGTGTGGCCAGGTGACCGACTGGTACAGTTCGCCGCTCCGTCCACTGAGGGCTTCGCGTTCCCGTCCCCCGGACATGGCCGGCTCCGCGTCCGCGCAGGTTGCGCCACGCTGCCCGCCGGATTCATGAGCGCAGGGACGCACCGCGAATGCATGAACCGGTACACCGCCAGGCTGAGGAAGACCGTCCGCCGCGCGTGGATGAAGTACGCCATGCGCGGCGTGGGCGGTGCGGACGATTACCAGCGGCTGGAGCTGGCTTACAGGCTCGGTGATCCCTGGAACATGGATTCGGGGTTGGAGCAGGCGCGCTTCGCCGCGACCAACGCCCTGCTGGAGCGCGCCTTCGGCCGTGTTGGCAGCCTGCTCGAGATCGGCTGTGGAGAAGGTCACCAGACCCTCGCCCTGCAGGCGCTTGCCGGCCAGGTCCACGGCATCGACGTGAGCCCCACGGCGATCGAGCGCGCCCGCGATCGCGTGCCCGGGGCGCAGTTTGCGGCCGCTGATGTGGCCCGGCAGCCCTGGGGCGACCAGGCGGGGCGCTTCGATCTTGTCGTCGCCTGCGAGGTGCTGTACTACATCAAGGACATCCCGGGGACGCTGGAGCGCATGAACCACCTCGGACGCGCCTGCTTCGTCACCTTCTTCGTTCCGACGCTGGGCCGGGTCGGGCCGCACCTGGAGGCCATCCCGGGGCTGGAGAAGGACTGGATCCACCACGACGGCGTCACCTGGCTGGCATGCTGGTGGCGCAACCCCGGATGATGGCCCGGCCGATCGCACGCGCGGCGTCCACGCGCGGAGGGCACTGAGGCATGTGCGGGCTGGCAGGCTACGTCGGTCACCCCGTGCCCGTTGGCGCGGAAAGGCCGCTGCTGGAAAGGATGATCCGCACCCTGGCGCACCGGGGGCCCGACGGCTACGGCTTCCATGTCGGGTCCGGCGTGGGGCTGGCGCACGCGCGGCTGTCGATCATCGACCTGGCCACTGGCGACCAGCCGATCCACAACCCGGCGCGCACGGTGTGGACGGTCTTCAACGGCGAGATCTTCAACTTCGTCGAACTGCGCGCCGACCTCGAGGCGCGGGGGCACGTGTTCTACACGCGTTCCGACACCGAGGTGATCGTCCACCTGTACGACCGCTACGGCGACCGCTTCGTCGAACACCTCAACGGCCAGTTTGCGATCGCGCTTTGGGACGGCGAACGCAGGCGGCTGGTGCTGGCGCGCGACCGCGCCGGCATCCGGCCGCTGTACTGGAGCAGGGCCGGCGGCGCGCTGTGGTTCGCCTCGGAGCCGCGGGCGCTGTTCGCGGCCCTGCCGGGGCACGCGCGCCTGTCCGTGCCCGGGCTGCTGCAGGCCTTCAGCTATTGGGCGCCGCTGGATCCGGACACCGCGTGGGAAGGGGTGCAGAGCCTGCCGCCGGGGCACTTGCTGGCAATCGAGGCGGACGGCGGGGAGACGCTCACGCGCTACTGGGACTGGATCTTCCCCGCGGCGGAGGAGACGAGCTCCTCGCATTTTTCCGGCATCGACCAGGCCGTGGGCGAACTGCGCGAGCGCCTGGTGGACGCCGTGCGCCTGCAGCTGCGGGCCGACGTGCCGGTCGGTGCCTACCTGAGCGGCGGCCTGGATTCTTCGGGCATCGTGGCCCTGGTGCGCGGCTTCACGACGACGCCGGTGCGCACCTTCTCGGTCGCCTTCGACCAGCCGGAGTTCGATGAGAGCGCGCACCAGATGGCGATGGTGCGGCACCTGGGCACCGATCATTCGACCCTGCGCGTCTCGATGCGCGACATCGGCGAGGCCTTCCCGCGCCTGGTCGCGCACGCCGGGACCCCGGTGCTGCGCACGGCGGCGGTGCCGCTGATGCTGCTCGCCGATTCCGTGCGCGCCCACGGCTATACCGTGGTGCTGACCGGAGAGGGCGCCGACGAGGTGTTCGGCGGCTACGACCTCTTCAAGGAAGCCAAGGTGCGCCGCTTCTGGGCGCGCCAGCCGGGTTCGATGCTGCGGCCGAAGCTGCTGTCGCGGCTGTACGGCTACCTGGAGAACTCGCCGGCGGCCAACCCGGCGTTCGCGGCCTCGTTCTTCGGCCAGGGGCGGGAGCACATCGATCGGGCGATCTTCGCCCACGTGCCGCGCTGGTCCACCTCGCAGCGCGCCTTCGCCTTTCTGGCGCCGGAGCTGCGCGCCCAGGCAGCAGCGTGGGATGCGCTGGCGTTCGCCGAGTCGCGGCTGCCCGATGGCATCCTTGGCTGGGCGCCGCTGGCGCGCGATCAGTACGTCGAGGCGAAGACCCTGCTGGCCGGCTACCTGCTTGCCACGCAAGGTGACCGGGCGGCGATGGCCGGCTCGATCGAAGGCCGCTATCCCTACCTCGACCACACCCTGGTCGAGTTCGCCAACCGGCTGCCGCCGGCGTGGAAGATCCGCGGCCTGACCGAGAAGCACATCCTGCGTCGGGCGCTGGCCGACCTGCTGCCCAACGACATCGCCCGGCGGACGAAGCAGCCGTACCGGGCCCCGGACAGCGCCAGCTTCTTCGTCGACGGCCGGCCGCTGGACTACGTGGAAGACCTGTTCTCGGCGGACAGCCTGCGCGCCAGCGGCCTGTTCGACGTCGGCGCGACCACGCGGCTGTTCGCCAAGGCCCGCGCGGGCAGGGCGATCGGGTTCGCTGACAACCAGGCCTTCGTCGGCATCCTGTCGACCCTGCTTCTCCTTCGCAGCCCGCTGGGAACCGTGCAGGGGCCCTACCGGGAAGCGGCGGCCGGCTCCAGCCGCAGCAGCTTGCCGTCCGTGCCGTCGGTGAGCAGGTAGAGGAAGCCGTCGGGGCCGGCCCGCACGTCGCGGATGCGGTCGCGGCCCTGCAGCAGGCGCTCCTCGTGCACGATCCGGTCGCCATCGAGTTCCAGCCGGATGAGTGCCTGCCCGGCCAGCGCGCCGACGAACAGGTTGCCGTGCCATTCGGGGAAGGCGCCGCCGGTGTAGAACGCCATGCCGCTGACCGCCGGAGAGACCGGCCAGTAGTGGTGCGGCTCCTCGGCGCCTTCGACGCTGGTGCCCACCGCCTCGGGTACAGGGCCACCGGAGTAGTCCTGGCCGTGGGTGGCCAGCGGCCAGCCGTAGTTGCGCCCCGGCTGCGGCAGGTTGATTTCGTCGCCGCCCATGGGCCCGTGCTCGTGGCTCCACAGCACGCGGGTTTCCGGATGCAGGGCCATGCCCTGGATGTTGCGGTGGCCGTAGCTCCAGATCTCCGGCCGCGCGCCTTCGCGGCCGACGAAGGGATTGTCGCCGGGCACGCTGCCATCCGGGTGCAGCCGGACGACCTTGCCCTGGAGGTGATCGAGCAGCTGCGCGGTGGCGGCGGACCGGTTGTCGCCGGTGCCGATGAACATGAAGCCTTGGTCGTCGAACACGATCCGCGCGCCCATGTGGGTGCCGTGCGACAGCTTCGGCTCCTGGCGGAACACCACCTGCACGTCCTCGAGCCCGCTTTCGCCCAGGCGTCCGCGTGCAACCGCGGTGCCGCCCTTGTTGCCGCGCCAGTTCGGCTCGCCGTAGGACAGGTATACCAGCCGATCGTCGGCGAAGGTGGGCGCGACCGCGACGTCGAGCAGGCCGCTCTGGCCCTGGAGGAACACTTTGGGCACGCCGCCCAGCGGCGCGGAGATGGTGCCGCCGGCGGAAATGCGCCGCAGCCGCCCGGGGCGCTCGGTGACCAGCATGTCGCCATCGGGAAGGAATGCCAGTGACCACGGGCGCACCAGCCCGTCGGCGACCAGGCGCAGGGCAACGTCGCCGCGCTCACCCTGGATCACCTCGGCCGGAGCATCGGCGTGGTAGCGCGGAACCGCGGTGATGTCCTCGCCGCTGTCCGGATCGCGTTCTACCCCACAAGCCGCCAGTGCGAGCAGCAACACCAGGCCCCCGGTGGCGAGGCCGGCACGCACGTTGCGTGCAGGGCGAGGAACGGGGGCGCTCGGGTTGGCGGGCTTCATCACTCTGCTCGAATGAAGGAATGGATCCACATGGGCCGGCGGCAACAGATCAAGCAGTTCATCCTCGAGAATTTCCTGTTCACCGACGACGATTCCGCGATTTCGGATGATACCTCGCTGATCAAGCAGGGCATCGTCGACTCCACAGGCATCCTGGAGCTCATCCTCTTCATCGAGGAGGCCTGGCCGGTGCACGTCCCACCGGAGGACATGACGCCGGCGAACTTCGACAGCCTCGACACGATCGGCCGCTACCTTGATGACCGGCTGGCCGCCTGAGCGCGTCGATATGCAAACCCTGGTTGCACGCCTTGGCGGCACCGCAGCGGCGATGCCCCGGCGGATCGCGATCCAGCAGGGCGCGCGCCGGATTAATTACCGCGCGCTGCGCGATGCCGCGCTGCGCTTTGCCGCCGGCCTGCGCGCGCGTGGCGTGCAGGCCGGCGACCGGGTGGGGCTGGCGCTGCCGAACGGCATCGAGGCGGCCGTCGCCTGGTACGGCACCTGGCGCGCGGGAGCGGTGGTCGTGCCGCTGAACGCGCAGGCCCGCGAACGTGACTTCACGGCCTGGCTGCGCCATGGCGGCGTGAAGCTGCTGCTGCACTGGCATGGTCACGCCGACGCGGCGCAGGCCGCCGGGATCGCCGGCGTGCCAACGCTGGTCCTGGGCCCGGATCCTGATCCGGCTGGGATGTTCGCCGATGCCAGTACCGACGCCGCGGCGGACCTGCCGATGCCGGATGCCACGGCCCTCGCGGCGATCCTCTACACCTCAGGCACCACCGGCTCGCCCAAGGGCGTGGCTCTGAGCCATCGCAACCTGGCCGTGAACACGGCCTCGATCCTTGGCTACCTGCGGCTGGGCGCGGAAGACTCCACGGTCAGCACGCTGCCCTTCTACTACACCTACGGGGCCTCGGTGCTGCATACGCACCTCGCGGTCGGCGCGAGGATGGTGCTGGAGGACAACGTTGTGTTCCCGCACCTGGTCGCGGAGGCCCTGGAGCGCGAACGCGCGACCGGCTTCTCCGGTGTGCCGTCGACCTTCGCCCTGCTGCTCGATCGCGGCCGTCTCGAACACTACGACCTGTCCTCGCTGCGCTACCTCACCCAGGCGGGTGGGGCGATGGCACCGGCGCTCACCCGGCGCGTGCGGGAGGCCTTCCCCGGGGCGCGGCTGTTCGTCATGTACGGGCAGACTGAGGCCAGCGCCCGGCTGACGTGCCTGGCGCCCGAGCACCTGGACGAAAAGCCCGGCTCGGTCGGCACCCCGATTGCGGGCGTCGAGATCCGCGTGCGGCGCGACGGCGGCGCCGACGCGGAGCCGGGCGAACAGGGCGAAGTCTGGGCGCGCGGCGACAATGTCATGACTGGCTACTGGAACGCGCCCGAAGCCACCGCCGCGGTCCTGGTCGACGGCTGGCTGCGCACCGGCGATCTCGGCCACCTCGATGCCGACGGGTTCCTGTGGCTCGCCGGCCGCCGCGCCGACATGATCAAGACCGGCGCCCACCGCGTGCATCCGCAGGACGTCGAGGAAGTCATCGCAGAGCTGCCGGGCGTGCGCGAAGTGGCGGTTGCCGGAATCGACGACGCGCTGCTGGGCCAGGTCGTCGCCGCCTTCCTGGTCGCAGGCGCCGACGCTCCCGACGAGATGGCGGTGAAGGCGCACTGCCGGCGCCGCCTGGCCGGCTACAAGATTCCAAAGCAGGTCGCCTTCGTGGCGGAGCTGCCGAAGACCGCGTCCGGAAAGGTCCGGCGCGCCGCATTGACACAGGGGACCTGATGAGCAGCCTCGATCCATCCGTGCTGGACCTTGATTACGCCGCCGAAGCCGATCGCATCGCGCAGCGGCTGCGGCACATCGTTGGCCGCGACCTGCGCCGGCGCGGACTGGTGGTCGCGATTTCCGGCGGCATCGACAGCACCACCTGCGCGGCGCTCGCCGTGCGCGCGCTGGGGCCCGAACGCGTATTCTGCCTGATCCTGCCCGAGCGCGATTCCAGCGATGACAGCGCGGTGCGTGCGAACCTGCTGGCCGAACACCTGGGCGTGCGCGTGCACACCCACGACATTGCGCCGGCGC
>DXCY01000254.1 GCA_019115725.1 Candidatus Luteimonas excrementigallinarum | reverse complement strand
ATGGATGCGGGCAGCGTGCAGGTGGACGGGCTGGACGTGGCCGCCACGCCCACCCGGCAGCTGGCCAAGCGGCTGGCGATCCTGCGCCAGGACAACCACATCGCCGTGCGACTGACGGTGCAGGACCTGGTGGCCTTCGGCCGCTATCCGCACAACCGCGGGCGGCCCTGTCCGGGCGACCAGGTGCACGTGGACCGGGCGATTGCCTACCTGGGCCTGGACGACCTGCGCGGCCGCTACCTGGATGAACTGTCCGGCGGCCAGCGCCAGCGCGCGTTCGTGGCCATGGCGCTGGCCCAGGACACCGACTACCTGCTGCTGGACGAGCCGCTCAACAATCTCGACATCAAGCACGCCAGCCGCATGATGGCGCTGCTGCGGCGCGCCGCCGACGAGCTGGGCCGCACCGTGGTGGTGGTGCTGCACGACATCAACTTCGCCTCCTGGTACTCGGACACCATCGTGGCCATGAAGCAGGGCCATATCCACAGCGAGGGGCCGCCGGAGCAGATCATCCGCAGCGAGCTGCTGACCGACCTGTACGAGACGCCGATCCGGGTGGTCGAGGTGGAAGGGCGCCGGGTGTGCCTGTTCTACGAGCCGGACGCGCTGGACATCGCGGAAGGTTGATTTCCGGTACTGCGCCTGGCCGCGCGGCTTACACCCAGCCGCGCATGGCCAGTGAGACCGGCGCGCCGTCCCCGACCACGAAGTGATCCAGCAGGCGCACGTCCACCAGGGCCAGCGCCTGCTTGAGCTGGGCGGTGACAGCACGGTCGGCGGCCGAGGGCTCCGGGCAGCCGCTGGGGTGGTTGTGGCCCACGATCAGCGCCGCCGCGTTGTGCGCCAGCGCCCGGCGTACCACCTCGCGCGGGTGCACCTCGGCGCCGTCGATGGTGCCGCGGAACAGCTCCTCGAAGGCCAGTGCGCGGTGACGGGTATCCAGAAACAGCGCGGCGAATACTTCATGCGGATGGCTGCGCAGGCGCTGGGCGAAATACATGCCGGCGGCCTTGGGGTCGGTCAAAGCGTCGCCGCGCTCCAGGCCGGCGGCCAGGAAGCGGTTGCACAGCTCCAGTGCCGACGCCAGGCGCGAGGCGCGGGCCGGCCCGATCCCGGGCAGCCTGGACAGTTCCGTGGCGCTGCGCTCGAGCAGGGCGCGCAGCGGCCCGTGTTCGGCCAGCAGCTTGCGGGCGGTGGACACCGCATCCTGCCCGCGCAGCCCCGATCCGAGGAAGATCGCCAGCAGCTCGGCGTCCGACAGCGCCGTCGGGCCGCGGGCGAACAGTTTTTCCCGCGGACGTTCGCCGCTGGGCCAGTCTCGGATGCGCACGCGTGCACTCCTGGGCAGAGGGAAGGGCGGGACGGCGGCCGGCTCGCGGTCATGCCACCGGTCAGGGGGAGGCCGGCCGGGGCGGCACGTGGCCGCCGTCCCGTGCCTCCATTAGCGGGCATGCGCGGGGCCGGCGCAGCCGGGCGATCCCGTGCGTTCGGGTAAGCTGTGGGCCTGGACCGCGGTAGGAATTTCCCCACGCCATGCAACAGCCCGCAATCAACCTGCAGGACCAGCGCATCCTGGTGTGCGTGGGGGGTGGCATCGCCGCCTACAAGGCCTGCGAACTGGTGCGCCGGCTGCGCGATGCCGGTGCCGGCGTGCGCGTGGCGATGACCGACAGCGCACAGCGTTTCGTCAGCCCCACCAGTTTCCAGGCCCTGTCGGCCGAAGCGGTGCGTACCTCGCTCTGGGATGCCCAGGCCGAAGCATCCATGGGCCACCTGGAACTGGCCGGCTGGGCCGACCGCATCGTGGTGGCGCCGGCCACCGCCAACCTCATCGCCCGCCTGGCCCACGGGTTCGCCAATGATCTGGTGACCACGCTGTGCCTGGCCAGCGAGGCGCCGCTGACCGTTTGTCCTGCCATGAATCACCGCATGTGGAAGCATCCGGCCACCCAGGCCAACGTGGAGTTGCTGCGCAGCCGCGGCGCCCGGGTGGTGGGTCCGGATAACGGTCCGCTGGCCGAAGGCGAATCCGGCCCCGGGCGGTTGGCCGAGCCGATGGCCATCGTTGCGGCGCTGGCCCGATGAGCGGGGTGCTGGCCGGGCGGCGGGTACTGATCAGTGCCGGCCCCACCTATGAAGACATCGATCCGGTGCGCTTCCTGGGCAACCGCAGCAGCGGCAAGATGGGTTTCGCCCTGGCGGCCGCGGCGGTGGGCCGGGGGGCCAGCGTGGTGCTGGTGGCCGGGCCGACGGCCCTGGTCACGCCCGGCAGGGTCCGGCGTATCGACGTGCGCTCGGCCGCGCAGATGCGCGAGGCGGTGCTGTCCGCGCTGCCCGCGGATATCTACCTCGGCGCGGCCGCGGTGGCCGATTACACCCCGCGCGTCACGGCCGGCGAGAAAATCAAGAAATCCGGCGAGGGCATGGTGCTGGAACTGGTGCCGACCGCCGACATCCTCGCCGAGGTGGCTGCGCATCCGCAGCGGCCCGGACTGGTGGTCGGCTTTGCCGCGGAAACCGGCAACCTGGAGCACTACGCACGGGGCAAGCTGGAGGCCAAGCGCCTGGACATGATCGCCGCCAACCTCGTGGGCGTGCCCGGCAGCGGATTTGAAAGCGACCACAACGCCCTGTCGGTGTACTGGCAGGATGGCCAGCGCCAGCTGGGCCCGACCGCCAAGACCCGGCTGGCCGGCGAACTGCTGGACCTGGTGGCCGAACGCCTCTCCTGACACTTCCGGAACCTCCACATGCAACACAACCTGCAGGTGAAGCTGCTCGATGCCAGATATGGCGATGCTTGGCCGCTGCCGGCCTACGCCACCGAAGGCAGCGCCGGCCTGGACCTGCGCGCGGCGCTGGATGCCCCGCTGGTGCTGGCGCCCGGCAGCGCGGAACTGGTGCCTTCGGGCCTGGCGATCCACATCGCCGATCCGGCGCTGTGCGCAGTGGTGCTGCCGCGCTCGGGGCTTGGCCACCGGCACGGGATCGTGCTCGGCAACGGCACCGGGCTGATCGATGCCGACTACCAGGGGCCGCTGATGATCAGCACCTGGAACCGCAGCGACACCGCCTACACCATCGAGCCGGGCGACCGCATCGCCCAGCTGGTGTTGCTGCCGGTCGTGCGGGCAACGCTTGAAGTAGTGGATACTTTCATCGACAGCGCACGTGGTGCCGGGGGATTCGGGCATACCGGGCGGCGCTGACCTGGGGGAAAGGACATGAGCGCAGAGCAATCTCGGAATGCGCGCCAGATGCTGGCGCACCTGCGGCCGCTGATGCCGCTGTTGGCCGTGGTGCTGGCGGTACTGGCGCTGTGGCTGGCCTGGAGCGGCTGGCAGCAGATGCAGGATGAAAGCCGCCGCGGCGCGCTGGGCCAGGCCCGCGACGGCGTGGTCCACGCCACCGCGCGCAGCATAGGCGGCGAGCTGGAGCGGCTGGCATCGCGACTGGCATCGGCGCCGGTGCAGGCCGCGCTGGGCGCGGGCGACCTGGAGGCGGCCTCGGCGGCGCTGGCCGCCGAATGGCCCCACCTGGAAGAAGTGGCCGTGTACGGGCCGGGCCTGGAAAGCGTGTACCGCGACCTGGGTGATGGCGGGTTCGGGCGCGCCGCCGTGCTGGAGGGGGCTCTGGTGGCGGCCGAGCCGGTGGCCTGGGTGATCAGCGAGGGCGGCGCGCCGCGCCTGGCGCTCGCCGCACCCGCGCACGCCGGGGACGCGCTGGTGGGCGCGGCCTTCGTCCGCCTGCCGCTGACGCGCGCCACCCTGGCCACCGAGCAGGCCACCATCCGCGAATCGGACATGTATCTGGCCCTGCGCCAGGGTGGGGTGACCCTGCTTGAGCGCGGCAATGCCGACTACATCGATGCCGCCGAGCGGATGTCGGCGCCTGTGCCGGGGACCGGCATGCGCGTGGTCGCGGCCGCGCCTGCGGCCCCCGCCGCGCCGTTCGGGCTGCGCGGCCTTGCGCCGTTCATCACCGCCCTTGTGCTGTTGTTGCTGGCCTATCTGAGCTGGCGGGTTGTCCCCAGGCTGTTGCAATCGGAGGAAAGCGTGCAGGAAGAAACCCCCACCCTGAGCCAGGCCCTGCAGGCGGGCCCCGCACCGGAGGCCCGGCCCGCGCAGACGGCCGCGGTGGTCAGCGAAGCCGCGGCGCGCAAGCCGGCGGTGAAGATCGACGCCGGCATCTTCCGCGCCTACGATATCCGCGGCGTGGTTGGACAGTCGCTGGATGTGGGCGTGGCCGAGCTGATCGGCCATGCCATCGGTTCGCTGATGCGCGAGCAGGATCTGGCCGACATCGTGGTGGGCCGCGACGGCCGGTTGTCCGGTCCGGACATGGTGTCCGGTCTGGTCACGGGCCTGCGCAAGGCGGGCCGCAACGTGATCGATATCGGCCTGGCGCCGACGCCGGTGGTGTATTTCGGCGCGTTCCACCTGCGCACCGGCTGCTGCGTGTCGGTGACCGGCAGCCACAACCCGCCGGACTACAACGGCTTCAAGATTGTGGTGGGCGGTGAAACGCTGTCGGGCGATGCGATCACCGATCTGTACGCGCGGATTGCCGAAGACCGCCTGTACACGGCCGACGCGCCGGGTGGGCTGAGCGAGCGCGACATTGCCGACGACTACGTGGACCGCATTGCCGGTGACGTGCAGACCGAGCGCCGTCTGAAAGTGGTGGTCGATGCCGGCAACGGTGCGGCCGGCGAGATCGGCCCGCGGGTGCTGGAGGCGATCGGCTGCGAGGTGGTGCCGCTGTACTGCGAGATCGACGGCACCTTCCCCAATCACCATCCCGATCCGAGCGAGCCGGAGAACCTGGAGGACCTGATCAGCATGGTCCAGCGGCTCGACGCCGACTTCGGTATTGCCTTCGACGGCGACGGCGACCGCCTGGGCGTGGTGACGAAGGACGGCGAGAACATCTTCCCCGACCGCCTGCTGATGCTGTTTGCCGCCGATGTGCTGGAGCGCAACCCGGGCGCGGTGATCGTGTACGACGTGAAGTGCACCGGGCGCCTGCCCGGACACATCCTGCGCCACGGCGGCAGCCCGCTGATGTGGAAGACCGGGCACTCGCTGATCAAGGCCAAGATGCGCGAGGTGGAGGCCGAGCTGGCCGGCGAGATGAGTGGCCACTTCTTCTTCGCCGAGCGCTGGTACGGCTTCGACGACGGCATCTATTCCGCCGCCCGCCTGCTGGAGATCCTGGCCGCACGCGAGGAAACGCCGACCGAGGTGCTTTCCGCGCTGCCCACCGGCGTCGCTACGCCGGAGATCAAGGTGCCGGCGCCGGGCGAGGATCCGCACGG